>JAGPGE010000603.1:1412-3908 GCA_018056145.1 Armatimonadota bacterium | reverse complement strand
GCCCGTGCCGGAAGTGGTGCGGTGCCTGGTGCTCGATTGGGGTGGCGCTCAACTGGCCCGTATTGCCGGCGATCTGCTGTCTGATCTGAGCAGTGAACGGCTGCAGCCGGCATCGATTCATGTGGCCCCGCGAAGCGTCCTTGGGCGAGCCGCGCAGGACGCCGCGGGCGTGCTCCTTGTGGGTCTCGAGGGGCTGTCGGAGGAGGTCGCTTGTCTCGAGAGCGAAGTCCTGATGCGCGCAGCGAAGCTGGGCCTGAAGCACACAGACACGATCTGCGAGGATGCTGCGCTGGATCTCTACACCAAGCTGTCTGCGGCGGCCGAGGCCGGCTTCTCGGTTACCGGCGGGCTGCAGCGCCTTTGCTCGTTCCGAGATTCGGCCGATGCCGACTGCGCGATTGTGCTCGACATTGCCGCGGGCGCGCTGTTCGTGAATCCACCAGGGCGCCCGGCGGAACTGCGCCCGGTCCTGGAAGCTCAGTGCGCCGGCGCGGGACTCACTCTGACTCAGCAGCCGCCGTCCTTCGGCCATCCGGGAGCTGGCGGAGCATTGGCAGCCATCTGCAGTCGCATCAAGGCGTCCGTTGATCCCGGCGGCGTCCTGCCAACACTCATGTGATTTTCGATCGGTGCGGTTGAACCATGTCCGACCTGGACCGCCAATTCATCGCGGATGAACTGCTTCGCTGCAGCCGTTGCGGGTACTGCATGTCCGTGTGCCCGACTTTCGCGGTGGGCCGGGATGAGCGAGCGGTCGCCCGGGGCCGAAACGAACTGGTGCGTCGGGCACTCGCCGGGGGGGCGCGGGAACTCGCCGAACTGCGCGGTCCCCTGAATGATTGCCTGCTGTGCGGGGCCTGCAGAACTGCGTGCTTCGGCTGCGTGGAGACCGCCGACGTGATGGCGCGCGCGCGCTCGATCTGGCAGGACGAGCACGGCCTGCCGCTGGTGCAGCGGGTGGCCTTCCGCGATGTGCTAGCTAACCCGCCGCTGATGCGCCACCTCATGCGCTTGGTATCTCTCGGCTATGCGGTGGGGTTGCGGGAGCTGGTGTCGCGCCTGCCCGGGCTGCGCTCGGTGTCGCCCAGTCTCGACAACGCCCGCCAGATGGTGCCCGAAATGCCGCGGCGGTTCCTCCGGGACTCCCTGCCCGAACTTGGCTTCGTCCCCGGAAGCGGCCCGCTGGGCGATGTGTGGATGCTGGCCGGAGACCTGTCTGATGGGCCCAAGGCCCTCTACTTCCTGGGATGCGGGGCCGACTACCAGTTGCCCCGCCAGGGGGAAGCCGCGATACGCCTGCTCAAACGGTTCTCGTCGTGTGTCATCGTGGCCGCCAATCGCTGCTGTGGCCTGCCGCCCTACGCGTACGGTGATCTCGAGGGCGCGGCGCAACTGATACAGGCGAACGTCGAGACGATCTCGACCGCCGGAGCTGATGTCGTGGTTTCGGAGTGCGCCAGTTGCAGCGGCTTCATGCGCAAGTGGCCCGAGCTCCTTGCGGGAACAGCTGCGGAACAGGCATCACACCAACTTCTTTCAGTCACCCGTGACCTCACCCGCTTTCTCGCAGAACAGGACTGGGGTCCAGTGGAGAGCGCGCTGGAGGGCATTTCAGTGACATTCCATGATCCATGCCACCTTTCGCGCGGCCAGGGCATTGGTGAGGAGCCCCGGAAACTCCTGCGCGATGTGGCTCGGATGGACTTCCGCGAGATGCCCGAAGCGGACTGGTGTTGTGGTGGCGCGGGTACTTACGCGGTCACCCATCCGCAGACGTCAGACCGGATACTCGAGCGCAAAGTGCGCAATATTGAGTCAACCGGGGCGAAACTGGTCTGTACTGCCTGCCCGGCCTGCATCGCGCAGCTCCGACGCGGAGTGTCTCGTGATCAGCAGGGACCCGGGGTGCAGCACATTGCAGAGACGCTGTGCGAGGCGCTGAACATCCCTTTGAGCTCTTGGCAGAAGCAGAAGGAAAAGCCTGACGGGTAGCGAAATGCGCACAGAGACGTCCGCTTCGGACGCGCCGCGCGACACTGGGAGGTAGCTCGATGAGCACGCGTACGCTTCTTGTCTGTCTGTCGATTCTTGCGTTTGTGCTGGTCATGTCGGTGACTGGGTGTGGGAAGAAGGGCGGCGAAGAGGCGGCCGGCGGGGCCGGTGGTCCGGAAGCTGCGGGTGGTATGGCTGGCCCGGCCGGACCCGGCGCTGGAGGTCCTCCTGCCGGCGGTCCCGCCGGACCGGGTGCTGGTGGTCCTCCTGCCGGTGGTCCTGCCGGACCGGGTGCTGGTGGTCCTCCTGCCGGTGGCCCGGCCGGACCCGGCGCTGGCGGTCCTCCTGCCGGCGGTCCCGCCGGACCCGGTGGCCCTGGAATGGGCGGCCCTGGTGGCCCCGGAGCAGGCGGTCCCCCTACAGGCGGGCCCGGTGGCCCTCCTGGAGGCGGCGCTGGTGGCCCCGGCGGACCTGACGCGGGTGGACCCGGCGGCGGTCCTGCCG
>JAGPGE010000603.1:0-1312 GCA_018056145.1 Armatimonadota bacterium | reverse complement strand
GGAATGGGCGGCCCTGGTGGCCCCGGAGCAGGCGGTCCCCCTACAGGCGGGCCCGGTGGCCCTCCTGGAGGCGGCGCTGGTGGCCCCGGCGGACCTGACGCGGGTGGACCCGGCGGCGGTCCTGCCGGAGAGGAGCCAAAGAAGATCGAGAAACCAAAGATGGATCCGGCCGAGGTTTCGGCGAAGCTTGCGGAAGCGATGCAGGCAAAGAAGGCCGGGGACATCGATGGAGCGCTCAAGCTCACAACCGACGTTCTCCGGGCGCATCCCGAGAACGTTGAAGCCAACTGGATCGCCGCCTGGCTGCTCGCGGACAAGGACGACACTGCGCTGGCCATCGGGCAGTTCGAGCGGGTCATGAAGCTCGGGCTTGACGGTGGAAAGGCCAAGCAAGCAGCCGCCGCGCTCAAGCGCCTCAAAGCACGCCAGGGCTAAGCGCACCAGCCATTCCCGGACGGGCGCCCACCAACCACGGGCGCCCGTCCCGTGTTGCCCGGATGCACGCCCACGTGGCGAATTGGGCGCCCTCTCGTGCAGGCCACCGGCCTCGCTATCCACGGGCCGCAGACCACCACGGGCATCGTCGCGAACCGCGCCTGGAGGTCCAGCGGGCCTCCCGGTGGAAGAGTTTTCCCTCACCACAGTCCTGGAGGATTGCCATGCGCGCAGCTACGCTCTGCCTGTTCGCAGCGTTGTTCGTGATCTCATGGGCAACCGCTCAGGAACTGCTCACCAACCCCGGATTCGAGTCCGGCCCCGCGGACGGCCTGCCGGATGGTTGGGTCCGGTACGGCGGGACAGTGCCGGAGAGCCGGGTCGAAGTGAGCCCCGAGGCCCGGTCCGGCCAGCGCTGCGTGCGTATCATCGACACCGGGCCCAACGAGCGGGATGGGAAATGGGCTGCCGGTGTCAGCCAGACGCTACCCGTTGAGCAGGGGAGGGCCTACCGGGCGTCGGTCTGGGCGCGCTGCCTGGCCCGGAATCACCCGGATGCGATGGCCCTTCAGCTCACCTTCATGCCCAGTCGAACAGTCTTCTATGCTCGGTTGTCGCCCGAGATCGGCGGAGACTGGGTGCGCTTCACGACGGTTGGTGAGCCCGCCGCGGGGGATACCCACGTCACGCTGTACCTGTACTCCATGCACTTCTGGACCTGCGACTACCTCGTGGATGACGTTTCGCTCACGGTTCTGGACGCGGAGCAGGTCGGGCAGCGTTACCCCCTGGCGAAGCACGGGGGGTACGGGATCGAGGCAGTGCGCGCCCTGAACCTGCGCACGCCCATTGTCTCGGGCGGCAAAGCGGCGGCCAC
>JAGPGE010000029.1 GCA_018056145.1 Armatimonadota bacterium | reverse complement strand
GCGCCTTCGAACATTCCTACCCGCGCCATGCCCGGGCGGGTTTCACCCGGCAGGCCCACCAGACTCCGCTGCAGATTCTGGCCGAACAGGGGGTATTGGGCGGGTTGCCGATGCTGGTGGCGCTGGGGTCTCTGCTCGCGCAGGCCTGGCGTATCACGGGACGGCAGCCGGGGCCCGAACGCCTGCTGTCCGCCGCGGGCCTTGCGGGCGCTCTCGGGCTGTGGGTACACAATCTTGTGGACTACACCTGGTATGTGGTGGCCCATCAGGCGGCTTTCTGGCTTATTCTGGGTCTGACGTGTTGCGCCGGGGATGAAGAGACACCGGCGGGCGCGTCGGGAAGATGGAAAACGCCCGTGCTGGCGGGAGCTTTGGTGGTGTTCGGCGCGGTGAGCCTCTTCTCGCAGATCGAGCTCAGTATCGGCCGACGCTTCGCCCAGATGGGCGCGGACGGATTCGCGGAACATCACCTGTCCCGGGTGCTGCCGGTCATCCCCGCGCGTTGGACGGATGAATCGCTTATCCAGGAACGCGCGGGATCACGCGGGCGGCCGGATGCGCTCAGGAAGGCGCTGGAGCTGCGGCAGAGAGCCATCGATCTTCAGCCCACGGAGCCCACCCACTATTACGCGATGGCGCGGATCTGCGAGGAGTTGGGCGACCAGACCCAGGATGCGGCCTGGTACGCCAGAGCGCTGGACTGGCTGGAGCGGGGTGTGCAGGCATATCCGACCTCCACCGAGATCCTGGGGCGGATGCTGCTGCTCCAGGAGCGCACCGCGCAGGACGATGGAGCGACGAAGACGGCGCGGCGGCTGGCGAAGTTGTACGACAGCCCCGTACGCACGGCCCAGGCGGTCGAGTACTTCACCGACCAGCACTTCGCCGACGCTTTCCTGTTCCTGGCGCGGGAGCGGATGAAGGCCGGAGACCGCGAGGGGGCTCTGTACCCGGCCATGAAAGCGGCTGATGTGGCGGCATTCTGGGTCCTGCAGCAGCGCACCAACCGCCAGCTTCTCGAAGTCGGCGGACGGTACGACCCGCGGGAGGTCGAGCGGGTGGAAGCTGTGGCCCGGAAGGCCATGGGAATCCTGCAGGAACTCGACACGCCGCTGGGGAACTACCGTTACGCGCTGAACGCCTACCGCCTGGGCGAGTATGAGGAAGCCAGGGATGTCCTGGATGACATCATCCAGAAGACGGACCCGGCGGGCGATCTGGAGAGGCAGGTTGTGGTCGCGCAGGCGCAACTGACGCTGGTTGACGTGCTGATGCAACTCGACGAAGGTGAGTTGGCGCGTGCGGTGAGGGAGACTGCCGTTCCGAAGGCGCGCGGAGCACTAGATGCGCTGCGAGAAGCCGGGTCGGAACCGTTCCCGGGCTGGCGCGCAGAGGATACAGTGGAGTTCGAGGCCGCGGTCCGGGCCGCGGTCCAGTGATGCGGGTGGCCGCATGGGCGGCTGCCTGCCACCGTACGGGAGGGATCGAGGACATGCCGCGGGTACTGGTGATCCACGGGCCGAATCTGAACATGCTGGGTATGCGTGAGCCAGACGTGTATGGCAGCAAGACGCTGGATGAGATCAACAAGATGCTGGAGGCCGAGGCGGCTTCACTTGGGATGGAACTGCGCATTCTGCAGTCCAATCACGAGGGCGAGATCGTGGAAGCCATCCAGCGGGCTTTCAACGACTGCCAGGCAATCGTCATCAATCCGGCCGGCTATACCCACACCAGCGTGGTTATCCGGGACGCGATTGCGGCCGTGCGCCTGCCCACGATCGAGGTGCACCTGAGCAACATCTGGGCGCGCGAGGAATGGCGCGAGAAGTCGATGACGGCCTCGGTGTGCGTGGGTGTTGTGGCGGGTTTCCAGGCCATGAGTTACGTCTTCGCCCTGCGCGCCGCCCACGCCATCATTGAACAGGAAGCCTGATCGCGCTTATGGATTACGCGAAGCGTCGCAGGAAGCTGCGGGACTGGCTGGACGCCAACGGCGTGGATGCACTGCTGATCTCCAGCGAGGCGAACCTGCGTTATCTGTTCGGGTTCGCAGGAGAAGGCCTCGGAGTAGTGGGCCGGGATGCCCTGGTGAGTACGGATCGCCGGTATGAACTGGACGCCGCCGCGCTGCCAGGGCGGGTCAAGGTGGCGCTGGCGCCGGATGGTCATCTTACGGGGGCGGCTGAGTATCTGCAGTCGGCGCAGGCGCGCAGGGTGGCTTTCGAAGCGGACAGCACCCTCTACTCCGCTTTCGAGAGCCTCAAGAGCAAGCTGCCGGACGCGGAACTCGTCCCCGCGCGCAAGGTGGTTGAGGAGCTGCGGACGGTCAAGGAGCCGGCGGAGATCGATTGTATCCGGCGAGCCGCGGCGATCATGGACCAGGCGCTCGCAGCGGTGCTGCCGACGGTTGAGATCGGCGTCACCGAGCGGGAGATGGCGCTGGAACTGGAGCGGGCGACGCGCCTTGCGGGTGCCGACGCCATGGCCTTCGGCACCATCTGCGCCTTCGGTCCCTCCGCTGCATTCCCCCACGCAGTGCCGGGGCAGCGGAAGCTGACGGCCGGGGATATGATCAAGATCGACTGCGGCGCTAAGCTGGACGGTTACTGCTCGGACATCACCCGGACGGTCCCGCCGCTGGAACCGGATGAGCGGTTCGTTGAGGTCTACTCGGCGGTGTACGATGCCCAGCAGGCGGCGGTTGAGGCGGCGCGTCCGGGGATCACCGGGCGCGAGCTTGACGCGGTGGCCCGGGAGATCATTGCGGAGCGAGGCTATGCGGATCAGTTCAGCCACAGCCTGGGGCACGGTCTGGGCCTGGAAGTGCATGAAGGGCCGCGGGTCAGTTCCCGGAGCGAGGAGGTCCTGCGTCCCGGCATGGTGGTGACCATCGAGCCGGGCATCTACATCGAGGGCTGGGGAGGGGTGCGCATCGAGGATAGTGTGGCAATAACGCGCAACGGCTGCGAACGCCTGACCAATGCGCCCAAGGCCGACCCACCGCGCGGGTGAACCAATGCGGTGCGCGGGGAGCGGGCCGGTTGACCTGCGGAAGTAGGTGCGAACACAGGTCACGGGTGTCATCGCTGTCCAGACGACGGGGCCCCGTGACAGACCTCAGGCTCCGTGGCGCCTCGTGCGCCGGGCGACGCGCACACCCCCACGGCCGGCGGAGAGGGCATCACACCGACTTTTGCGGAATGCATTCGCCGGTCCGTTGGCTTTGACTTCGCCGTTCCTATCGTGTACACTCGATTCGGTCAGAGCCCCTGGCGGCGCGCCTTTACGCGGGCCGATTGTCCCATTTTCGCACGGGGGCCGCAGAGCCGGCACAGCCAGCACGCACGCGCCGGCAAGAGGTGATATGTTTGGTCTCGACGCAAGACTTCAAGCCCGGTCTGACCATCGAATTGGATGGTCACGTGTACCAGATCATCTCCAGCGAACACTACAAGCCCGGCAAGGGCCAGGCTGTGGTGCGGACTCGCCTTCGCGACATCAAGACGGGCAATGTGTTCGCCAAGACCTTCCGTTCAGGCGAGAAGGTGGGACGCGCTCACGTGGAGCGCAAGGATTACCAGTTCCTGTATGGCGCCGCGGATACGTTCTACTTCATGGACAATGAATCCTATGAGCAGATCGAGCTTACCGCCGACCAGGTTGGCGAGCTGGCCAAGTGGCTCAAGGACGGCGAGGACGTCCAACTGATCACCTATGAGGGCGAACTGATTGGTCTCGAAGTCGCCAATACGGTGGTCCGCGAAGTCATCCAGACTGAGCCCGGCCTGCGCGGCGATACCGCCAGCGGCGGCAACAAGCCCGCGGTCATCGAGGGCGGCGCCACGGTTACAGTGCCGTTGTTCATTGAGGTCGGGACGAAGATCAAGGTTGATACCCGCAGCGGGGAGTATGTAGAGCGAGCATGATCGACCGCGAGCGCGTGGAGCAGGTCATTGCGATGCTCAAGAACTCCTCGGCCATGGAGCTTGCTGTGCGCGAGGAGGGCCTGTACATCCGGGTGCGCCGGGCGCCCGTGGTTGCGCCGACAGTTCACGCTGGGTCGGCGCATGCGGCGCGGGGAGTGACTGAGGCGGTTCCGGTTGCGGATGCCGGGGGAGCGGTCGCGCCCGATGATCTGGTGGTCAAAGCGCGGCTCGTGGGCCGGTTCTACCGGGGCAAAGGTCCCGGGCAGCCTCCATTGGTGAACATCGGCGATACGGTCCAAGCCGATGCGCCGATCGCAACCATCGAGGCGCTGGGCAAGATCACCGTGGTGCCTGCACCGGAGGCCGGAGACGTGATTGAGCACCTTGCCGAAGATGGGCAGTCGGTGGAGTGGGGGACTCCGCTGATCAGGATCCGCACGAAGCAGAGGTAGGCCGCAATGGGTGACCGGCGGGGCTCGCTGTTCATTGAGGTCCTTGTCGTCGTTGTCATCATCGTGCTCCTGGCCGGCGCGTACCTTGGGCTGTTCCGGCGGTCCATCGGCGGGGAGGACGGCAAGTCCATGCCCAAGGCCGCGACGGACAAGGCCCGGGGCGTGGAATGCGCCAACAACCTGAACCAGCTTCGCATGACGATCCAGATGAAGGTGGCGGAAGAGGGACAGTATCCCGCCGCGCTGGATCCGAACAACAATATGAACAAGTGCCCGGTCAGCGGCAAACCGTATACATATGACCCATCAACCGGGAGCGTTCGCTGCACAACTCCCGGGCACGAAACCTACTGAACTCTACCCCGAGAGAATGCGCCCCCTGGCAGGAGACGTGCATGTTTGGCAAAGTATTGGTCGCAAACCGTGGCGAAATCGCCTGTCGCATCTTCCAGGCCTGCCGGGAGTTGAAGATCGCTACGGTGGCGGTCTACTCCGAGGCGGACAAGGATTCCCTGCACACCCGGTTCGCTGACGAGGCGGTCTGCATCGGGCCGCCTCCGCCCCGCGAGAGCTATCTCAACTTCGCCAATATCATCAGCGCGGCCAAGGTCACGGGCGCGCAGGCCATCCACCCCGGCTACGGCTTCCTGTCGGAAGTCACGAGCTTCGCGGAGATCTGCGAGGCCAGCGGGATCGTGTTTATTGGTCCTCCGTCTCACGTAATCGCGCGGATGGGCAATAAGAGTGAAGCGCGCCGGGCCATGCAGGCGGCGGGTGTTCCGGTGATCCCGGGCACCCAGGAGCCTGTGGGGAACATCAAGGATGCGCGGGACATTGCCGAGGAGCTTGGCTACCCGGTGATGATCAAGGCCGCGCTGGGCGGCGGCGGCCGGGGTATCCGCGAGGTCCACGACCCGGAGGATCTCGCGACCCAGCTGGAGCAGGCGCGGTCCGAGGCCAGGGCGGCGTTCGGTAGCGGCGAGGTGTACATGGAGAAGTGCCTCATTCACCCGCGGCACATCGAGGTCCAGGTGCTGGCGGACACCCACGGCAACGTGGTGCACCTGGGTGAGCGCGACTGCTCGGTCCAGCACCGCAAGCAGAAGCTCATCGAGGAAGCGCCATCACCGGCCGTGAACAGCGCCACGCGACGCAAGCTTGGAGAGGCCGCGGTGAAGGCGGCCCGGACTGTGGGGTACGTGGGTGCGGGCACTGTTGAGTTCCTGATGGACAAGAAGGGCAAGTTCTACTTCCTGGAGATGAACACCCGCATCCAGGTGGAACACCCGGTCACCGAGATGCTCACTGGCGTGGACATTGCGCGCGAGCAGCTTCGGGTCGCCAGCGGCGAGAAGCTAAGTTGCGAACAGGGCAGCATCTGGTTCAACGGCCATGCCATCGAGTGCCGGATCCTCGCGGCTGACGGCGACGACGGGTTCCGGCCATCGCCCGGGAAGATTGAGCGCTGGTCCATGCCTGTGGGCCCCGGAATCCGCGTGGACAGCGGGGTGGGCGGCGGCTCCACTGTTCCACCGTACTATGACCCGATGATCGCGAAGGTCATTTGCTGGGCGGAGGATCGTCCGCGGGCTATTGCGCGCATGCAGGCGGCCCTGCGCGGCATGCAGATTGAGGGCGTCAAGACCACCATTCCGTTCCATCTGCGAGCGCTCGCAGTCGAGAGCTTCCAGAAGGGCGAGACAGATACCAGCTTCATCGAGAAGATGACACGGGGGAACTGAGGGGTTTCATGCCGGACCGGGGACGCCGCAGGACCGAGCCGAAAGCGCCGCAGGCGGACATTGCGAGCAAAGGGGGAGCACGCCGCAAGGGCCGGGAGTTCGCCCTGGGTCTGCTTTTCATGGCGGACGTGGGGGGGCTGAACGCCGGCGGAGCGATCATTGGCGCGGAAGAGACGCTGGATATGCTCCTCGAGCAATGGCAGATGGCGGCGTACGAGCGCGAGAAGCTGCGCGTCGAGATCGACGATTTCGGCCGCAAACTGTTCGAAGCCTATTTCCAGGACGCGCAGGTCATTGACCAGATCATCAATGAGCTGTCTCACGACTGGGCCCTTGACCGCATGCCCGGGATCGACCGGAACATTCTGCGCATGGCGCTGGCGGAACTGCGGCACCTGCCCGATGTTCCCACCAGCGCGGCGATCAACGAAGCCGTGGAGTTGGCCAAGATCTACGGGACGCCTGACTCTGGCAAGTTCGTGAACGGCATTCTGGGAGCCTACGCGCGGCGCGAGAAGCTGATCGCCGATCCTCAATGATGCCTGCCACGGGGAGGCGAAATGGATGAACCCGCAAGTGCTGATGGTTGTCGCGGGGACCGTTGTCTGCCTGGCGCTCATCGCCTGGATGATGGTGACGACCATGGCCGGCCTGCGCGGGCGTGAACCCTTCGAGACCAACCCCGGAGAGCTCCTTAGGAGGGTCAAGGAACTCGAGGAGCGGGTCGAACAACTGGAGCGACGGCAACGTGGGTCCTGATGGATTGCCCGGCGGGCCGGTGGGGCTCGGAAGCGACGGGATCCTGTCGGTTCGCGAGATCACGGCGTATCTGAAACACCTGCTGGATCGTGACGAACTCCTGCAGAAGGTGATCGTGCGGGGGGAGATCTCGAACCTGACCCGGGCGGCGTCAGGGCACCTGTATTTCTCGCTGAAAGATGAGTCGAGCCAACTCGGATGCGTCTTTTTCCGGGGCGCCGCGTCCGGCCTGCGGTTCGACCCCAAGGACGGCGACCGCGTGGTGGTCGGCGGCAGTATCAGTGTCTATGAGAGGGGCGGCAAGTACCAGCTGGTCGTCCGGTTCATGCGGCCCGACGGCGTGGGGGATCTTGCGGCGGCGTTTGAGCTTCTCAAGGCACAACTCGAGACCGAAGGGCTGTTCGACCCGTCGCGCAAGCGCGAGTTGCCGCGATTCCCGAAGGCGGTTGCGGTCTGCACATCGCCCACGGGAGCCGCGGTGCGGGACATCACAAGCATTCTGGCGCGACGTTATCCGCCAGCGCGGGTCGTGGTGATTCCCACCGTCGTCCAAGGCGACGAGGCCTGCGCCAGCATTGTGCGCTCGCTGCAGATCGCCGACGGCATGGACGATGTGGATGTGATCATCGTCGGGCGCGGCGGCGGGTCCATCGAGGACCTGTGGGCCTTCAACCTGGAGCCCGTAGCGCGCGCGATCTTCGCCTGCCGCAAGCCGGTGGTCAGCGCGGTGGGCCACGAGACTGATTTCACGCTGGCCGACTTTGTGGCGGATGTCCGGGCAGCAACGCCGTCCATGGCGGCGGAGATGGTGACGCCCGATTCTCGGGAGTTGCTGGCGGGGCTCGGCGTGATTGCCCGACGGTTGAAGGCGGCCCTCCGGGGGCAGTTCGAGCGCAAGCAGGCGCGTTTCCTTGCGTTGGCCGGGCACCCGCTGCTGCAGAGGCCACGGGCGCTGCTGGAACAGCGGGAGCAGCGCTTGGATGAAGCGATTCGCGAGGTTGAAAGGGCGCAGCGGGCCCGGCTGGAGCGTCTGGGACATCGGGTGGAGCGGGTGTCCGTGGCCCTGGCGGCGCTGAACCCGACTGCCGTGGTGCAGCGCGGGTATGCGATCTGCAGGCTGTCGGATGGGAGCCTGGTGCGGCGGCTCGCGGATGCGCCACCCGGGCAGGATATTGAGGTCATGGTGGGGGACGGGGACCTGCTGGGGACCGTGAGGGGACACAGGCCGGCGGGCGGGTGAGAGTCGCTGCATTTCAGGTGCGGGGTGTCATCGTTATCCGGATGACGGGGCCCCGCAGGAGCAGGACACGACGGAACGGCGTATGGCACCGTGGGGCCCTGTCGGCTGGACAGCGCCGACATCCCACGGCTGGCAAGGCGGTAGTCTCGGGATCAGGTGCGGGGTGTCATCGTTATCCGGATGACGGGTCCCGCAGGAGCAGGACACGACGGGCCAGATTGAGGAACGCCGGGGGATGTTGAGATGACTGACTGCGCAGAGATGAGCTTCGAGCAGGCCCTTGCCCGGTTGGAGGAGATCGTCGCCCAGTTGGATGGCGGCGACCTGCCGCTGGACCAGTCCATGCGGCTGTTTCAGGAGGGCATGGCGCTGAAGGACCTGTGCGTCCGGCTGCTCACCGAGGCGGAGGCGGTTGTGGAGCAGTACTGCGCGGAGACGGAGACCCAAGACGACCTCCCGTCCGACGACGACGACCCGTTCCAGTAGGCCCCAGAGCCGCGCGGCAGGACCGCGATATCGGACCGAAAGCATGGCAACCAAGCATCTGGACAAGATCAACTCACCGCAGGACCTGAAGCGGCTCAGCCGGTCGGAATTGGTGGAGCTTGCCGCCGAGTGTCGCCAGCGGATCATCGAGACCACTTCGGCGACCGGCGGGCATCTGGCGCCAAGCCTGGGCGCGGTGGAACTCACCATCGCACTGCACCGCTGCCTGGATTCCCCGCGCGACCGGCTAATCTGGGACGTGGGTCACCAGTGCTACACCCACAAGCTGATCACCGGTCGGCGCGATGAGTTCCACACGGTTCGCCAGCCGGGCGGTTTGTCGGGTTTCCCGCGCCGCGATGAAAGCCCCCACGACGCATTCGGAACGGGCCACGGCAGCACCTCGATCTCGGCGGCCCTGGGTTTCGCGGAGGCGCGGGATCTGCGTGGTGGGGATGAGAAGATCGTCGCGGTCATCGGCGACGGCGCGCTCACGGGCGGACTTGCGTTGGAGGCCCTGAACCAGGCGGGCACCCGGCGGACCAACCTAGTGGTGGTTCTCAACGACAACGAGATGAGCATCAGCCGCAATGTGGGCGGGATGTCGGCATACCTTGCGCGGATTCGCGCGGGGATTGTGGAGCCCGCAATCCGGCAGGCCCGGCGCGATGTGTCGCGCATGCTGGAGCGCCTGCCCCTGGGCGACGCGATGCTCGAGGCGATGGACCGTTTCCGCGACGGCCTCAAGCAGCTTGTGGTCCCGGGGATGCTCTTCGAGGAGTTCGGGTTCACGTATCTCGGTCCGATTGACGGGCATGACATGAACCAGCTTCTGGCGGTATTCGAGCAGGCTTTCAAGCTCAGCGGACCGGTTCTGGTGCATGTGCATACGAAGAAGGGCCGGGGGTACCCGCCGGCTGAAGAGGACCCCAGCAGGTTCCACGGCACCCGGCCGTTCAACATTGAGGACGGCGAGTGCGCGCCGCGCGAGGGCCCGGCGACATACAGCGACGTCTTCGGCGAGACCCTCTCCGAACTGGCGGAGCAGGATGACCGGATCGTGGCCATTTCGGCGGCGATGATCGACGGCACGGGCCTGAGCTGTTTCCGCCAGCGGTTCCCCGACCGCTGTCTGGACGTGGGCATGGCCGAGGAGCATGCAGTGACCTTCGCGGCGGGCCTTGCCGCGGCAGGGATGCGGCCTGTGGTCGCGATCTACTCCTCCTTCCTGCAGCGCTCATATGACCAGATCCTGCACGACGTGGCCCTGCAGAAGCTGCCGGTGGTCTTCTGCATGGACCGCGCGGGGATCGTGGGCGATGACGGGCCGACGCATCATGGCGCGTTTGACATCGCTTACATGCGCCACGCGCCGGGAATCGTGGAGATGGTTCCCGCCGACGAATCCGAACTGCGCGACATGCTGTTCACCGCGCTGCACCTGGACGGGCCCGCGAGCCTCCGCTACCCGCGCGGTTGTGGCGAGGGCTGCGAGCACGATTGCCCTCCAGTTGCGCTGGAAGTGGGCAAGGCCAAGGTGCTGCGCGAAGGCAAGGACGTAGCGATTCTGGCCCTTGGGCCGCAGGTGTCAGCGGCACTGGAGGCGGCGAAGTCGCTGGCGGCGCGGGGCATCGAGGCGACTGTTGCCAACATGCGGTTCGTGAAGCCGCTCGACCAGGAGCTTGTGCACCGGCTGGCCGCGGACGTGGGCAAGCTGGTGACGGTGGAGGAAGGCTGTCTGATCGGCGGGTTCGGCGCGGCGGTGTGCGAGTGTCTCGCCGATGCGGGGGTGCACACCGCGGCGGTTCGAAGGTTGGGTCTGCCGGACGGGTTCGTGCCCCATGGCCAGACTGACGACTTGCGCGGCCAATGCGGGATTGATGCGAGAGGTATTGAGCGGGCGTGTCTCGAAGTCTGCGGGGAAGGCGCTGGGATGGATGCCGCGCCAGGTAACCCGCAAGCACGATAGGATTGTGATGCCGATGAGCGCCCAGATCCGCCCGATGGTTCTCTGCCTGGTGCTGCCGGTGGTCCTGATAGCGCCCGCGCTGGCGCAGGATGACGCACAGATCGTGCTGGAGCGCGTGGATGCGCTGTACCGCGATGGCGCGTACGACCAGGCTAGGAGCGAGCTGGACGCGCTCCTGGAGAGCATGCCGGAGAACGCCGTGGCCCTGCGATGGCGCGGCACCGTGGCCCTGGCTCTCGGCGAACTGCCGGACGCGATCAGGTACCTGACCGCATCCCTGGCGGCCGACCCGAACAGCGCCGTGAGCCGCAACAATCTGGGCACCGCGCAGTTGCGCAGCAATCGTGCCGACCTGGCGGCGGCGGAGTTCGAGAAGGCCGTGGAGCTTGAGCCCGGCGGGTTCGAGGGGCACTACAATCTCGCGACGGCCCTGAGCCGGCTGGGACAGAACGACAGGGCCTTCTCGGAGTATGAGAAGGCTCTGGCGATCCGGCCCCAGGATTTCGGGGCGCTGGTGGGCTACGGGCGAGCGCTTGAGCTTGCCGGGGACACCCGGAGGGCCATCGTGCAGTACGAGCTTGCGCGCACTGTGGCCGCGGACAACCTGCCACTGCTGCTGACGCTGGGGACGCTGTACGCGAACCTGGGCAACCATGCGAAGGCGATCGAGATCTACACCGGGATCATCAAGCTGGATCCGCGGAATGTCCCGGCTCACCTGCAGCTTGGCGCGGCGTACTACATGGATGGCAAGTACCAGCAGGCAGCCGAATGGTTCTCGGTGGCCGCGGGCCTGGCTCCGGACAGTTTTGTCGCGTACTACAACCTCGGGCAGACGCTTGCCCAGCTGGGCCGGGATGAAGAAGCGATCGCCAGTTACGAAAAGGCGCTGAACGTGGACCCGTCGTCCGCGGCGGCATACGAGCAGATCGGCCTGCTGAGGATGAACGGGCAAGACTGGGCGGGTGCCGCAGGCGCTTTCAGCGCAGCCCAGAGGCTTGACCCGGACAACAAGGACGTGCAGGTGAACCTCGCGCGCTGCCACGCGGCCGCGGGAGATGAGACGGCCGCTCTGACCCAGTGGGAGCAAGTCGTTGCGCGATTCCCGGATGATGCCTCGGCGCATCGCGCACTGGCCGCCCTGTACCTCAAGCTGGAACTGTACGACGAGGCGCTCCGCGAGTACCTGTACGCGCTGGAGCTGGCGCCGGACGACGGGCATGCCCACAACAACGTGGGGCTGATCTACCTTCGGCGCAACAACCTGTCCGCCGCCGGGGTGCACTTCACAGCGGCTATCCGGGCACAGCCCGAAAACCTGTACGCGATCAACAACCTGGGCGTGACGCTTGAGCGCAAGGGACAACGGGACCTCGCTCGCGAGCAGTACGAGAAGGCGCTGGCCGCGGACCCGGATTTCGAGCCGGCGCGCAAGAACCTGGACCGGCTGAGCATGGGCCCCGCGGTCGGGGGCTAATGGAGACCACGCCCGACAGGGAGACGGTTGGCGCCGTGGGAAGCCCCTTGCGGACGATCGGTATCGCCACCGCGCACCACAAAGCCGAGGTGCACACGTGCGCGGTCCAGTTGTGCCGGGCACTTGGCCAGGCAGGCTGCGAGATACTGCTGGGCCCCGACGCCGGGGATATCAGCGAGTGCGCGGGGGCTGCATGCCGGCTGGTCCCCTTCTCGGAACTGGCGGCCGCAGACCTGGTCATCTCGCTGGGCGGCGACGGCACGCTGCTGGCTGTGGCGCACGAGGCCGGGCCCCGCGGCACTCCTCTGCTGGGTATCGACCTTGGGAGTTTCGGTTTCCTGGCCGCCGAGACGTTTTCGACGCTGCTTGGCAACCTGGACCGCATCATCGCGGGTGATTTCGCCACCGAGAACCGTCTGATGGTCGCCGCCACGGTGTTGCGCGACGGCGAAGTGGTGGGGGAGTACTGCGGGCTCAATGAGGCGGTCATCGCCAGCAGCACGGTGGGCCACCTGGTCCATTTGTTCACCCGGGTGAACGGCGAGCACATGGCGACGTACCCGGCGGACGGTCTGATCATTAGCACTCCCACCGGCTCAACTGCCTACAGCCTGTCGGCGGGCGGGCCGATCGTGTCGCCCGTGGTGGAGTCGCTCCTAATCGCCCCGATTTGCTCGCACACTCTATACACGCGGCCCGTGGTGGTGGAGCCGACTGCGGTGATTGAGGTCACGGCCTGGCGGCGGGGACAGCCAGCAGGGGGGGTGAGCGTGACGCTGGACGGTCAGGACGTCGTTGAGCTACAGCCGGGAGACCAGGTCCGCGTATACCGGGCGCGCTTCGCCGCCCGACTGGTGCGCGTGGCGGCCGGCAGCTTCTTCGAGCGCCTGCGGACGAAGCTCCACTGGGATGCGGAACGGTAAGCCCTCGCCAACGGTGCGTGACAGCACAGGATGCTACACGAACTGACCATCGAGAACCTCGCACTCATTGAGTCGCTGACGCTCCGCCCGGGGGCGGGGTTCACGGTGCTTACGGGGGAGACCGGAGCGGGCAAGTCGATCATCATCGACGCGCTCAATGCGGTACTCGGCGAGCGTGTCGGGTCGGATGCGATACGCGGAGGAGAGAAGACCGCGCGGGTGGAGGCGGTCTTCGACGCGGCCGACTGCCCCCGCGCGCTGCAGGCCCTGGATGAAGCCGGGCTGCGGGATGGGGACGAGACGCTGGTGATCCTCAGCCGGGAGGTTTCCAGCGGGCGTAGCTCGTACCGGATCAACCGCCGCCCCTCGACGCTGTCGGTGCTGCAGGATATCGGGCGGCACCTGGTGGACATTCACGGCCAGCACGAGCACCAGACGCTCTTCCACGAGGAGAATCACCTGGCGTTCCTGGATGCCTTCGGCGGCGCGGAGCATCTCGAACTGCGGGCGCGGTATGCTGAGGCTTTTGGACGGTACACTGCAGCTCTCGAGGCCCTGCGGCAGTTGCGCATGGACGAGAGGGAACGGGCGCAGCGCCAGGACATGCTGCGATTCCAGGTGCGCGAGATTGAGGATGCGCGGGTGGAAGCGGGCGAAGAGGAAGTCCTTGCGGCGGAGAAGGCCCGGCTGCAACATGCCGAGAAGCTGCGGGAAGCGCTGACGAGGGCGAGAGACCTGCTGGACGGCGATGCGGAAGGCGCTCCAGCGGCCCTGGCAGCGACGCAAGACGCCGAACACCACGTCCGCTCCGTGGCGCGGTTCGCCCCGGATCTGGAGCCGCTGGCGGCGGAGCTTGCGGTTGCGGCGGTGTCACTGCAGGAGACCGCGCGGTCACTCCGGCAGATGCTGGACGGCCTCGACGCGGACCCGGGCAGGCTGGAGAAGATCGAAACGCGGCTGGCCGACCTGTCCACGCTGAAGCGCAAGTACGGGGATAGCATCGCGGACGTCCTGGCGTTTCTTGATAGGGCGCGCGCGGAGCTGGATGAGCTTGAGAACCTGGAGAGCCGCGAGGAGCAACTGCGGGCCGAGGCGGATGAAGCCAGGCGGCGGGCCGGGGTGCTCGCGGACCAGTTGTCGGCGGGCAGGGCGAAGCTGTCTGGCCAGTTGGCGAAAGCGGTCACTCGGGACCTCAAGGGGCTCGGGATGGATGCGCCGCGGCTGGAGCTGGAGCTTTCCCGAGAAGAGCATCCTGATGGTGTGCTGAGCGCCGATGGCAAGCGTTACCGGGCGACGGCACGGGGCATTGATAACGCGCGGTTTCTTTTCAGCGCGAACGCGGGCGAGGCACTGCGGCCATTGAGCAAGGTGGCCTCCGGTGGCGAGCTCTCGCGCCTGATGCTGGTGCTCAAGTCTACCTGCACCCGAGGTGCGGAGATCCCCACGATTGTGTTCGACGAGGTAGATGCGGGGATTGGGGGGAGGGTGGCGCACGCGGTGGGTGAGAAGCTGGTGGGCCTGTCGGCAGGGGCGCAGGTCTTGTGCGTGACCCACCTGCCGCAGATCGCGCGCTTGGCGGACACTCACATTCACGTGAGCAAGGCAGTGCGGTCCGGACGCACGGTGGTGAGCGCGGCGCTCCTCGACGAGACCGAGAGAGTTGCTGAACTTGCCCGGATGCTCGGGGGAGCGGAGACGGATGACGCCGCTCGCGGGCATGCCGAGAAGATGCTGGAAGAGGCGAAAGGCGTGCGCGAGAAGCTGGGGGCAAACCAGCGCGCCGGGTGAGTTCCTCCGGCGCGGTTCGCAGGTGCATCTATGGTCAAGGTTGTCATCGATGGCAAGCGCTGCATGGGGTGCGGTCTGTGCGTGGAGGTGTGCCCCAGGCACAATCTGGCGCTTTCGGAACAGATCAATGAGCGGGGCGTGTACCCGGTGGAGCCTACGACGGAGGACGCCTGCACCGGTTGCAAGCTGTGCGTGCTCATGTGTCCCGCCGTGGCGATTGCCCTGTACCGAGTCTCCCCGGAAGAGGCGAAGACCCCGTGAGTGAACGCGTGCTGATGGAGGGCAATGAGGCGGTGGCGGAGGGCGCTATCGCCGGCGGTTGCCGGGCGTTTTTCGGCTACCCGATCACGCCTCAGAGCCAGATCCCGGAGTACATGTCGTGGCGCATGCCCCAGGTGGGCGGCATCTACCTCCAGGCCGAAAGCGAAGTTGCCGCGATCAACATGGTCTACGGCGCGGCGGCCGCCGGCGCGAGAGTCATGACATCGTCCTCTTCGCCGGGCATTTCCCTCATGCAGGAAGGCTTGTCGTACATGCTGGGGGCGGAGATCACCGGAGTAGTGGTGGATATCGCTCGCGGCGGTCCGGGCCTGGGCAACATCGGCGCGGCCCAGTCCGACTACTGGATCACGACTCGCGGAGCCGGGCACGGGGACGGCAGCACGCTTGTGCTGGCGCCGTACAGCGTCCAGGAACTGCACGACATTACCGCCGAGTCATTCGAGCTGTCGGAGCGGTTCAGGTTGCCCGTGACGGTGCTGGGCGACGCATACCTGGGGCAGATGCGGGAGCCGTGTCTGTTGCGGCCCGTGGGGGATGCACCCATGGCGCGGCAACTAGGCTGGACGGTTGGCGGCGGGCTCGAGGGCCGGGAGCGGAACATCGTCAATTCGCTCTGGACCAATCTGGAAGTCATGGAGCAGATGAACCTTCGCATGGCGGCCCGGCTGGCCCGGGCGAAAGCGGAACTGACCCGGTGGGAAGAGTACGGGGCCGAGGAGCCGGAAGTTGTCCTGTGCGCCTACGGGATCATGGCCCGGGTGTGCGAGACTGTGGTGGACTGGTGCCTGGAACGCGGCATCGCGGCCAGACTGTTCCGGCCCATCTCACTGGTTCCCTTCCCGGATCAGGCGATCCGGTCTCTTGCGGGGCGCGCGAAGCACTGCCTGGTGGTGGAGTTGTCGCTGGGGCAGTTCATCGAGGACATCCGGCTCTCCGTGGAGGGCGTGTGCCCGGTGAGCCACTACGGACGGACCGGGGGCGTGGTCTGCACCCCGGAGGATGTGCTGGAGCACCTGGTGGGGATCCTGGGCCGTTGAGCGGGGGCGTATGCGAACAAGCCTGCGGGAAGGCGGCGTGAACGTGGCAACCATCGACACAGACCGAGAACTGCCAGGAGTGCCGATCTACGAGTGCCCCGAGGCGCTCACGGATACTCCTCTGCGATACTGCCCGGGATGCACCCACGGGATCGCGCACCGTTTGGTGGCCGAGACCATTGATGAACTCGGCGTGCGTGACCGCACGATCGCCGTGGCATCAGTGGGTTGCTCGGTGTACGCGTACGAGTATTTCAACACGGACAGCGTGCAGGCGGCTCACGGGCGCGCGCCCGCGGTGGCCACGGGGATCAAGCGCGTGCGGCCGGATGCGGTGGTTTTCACTTACCAAGGCGACGGTGACCTGGCGGCCATCGGGCTGGGCGAAGTTCTGCAGGCGGCCACGCGGGCTGAGAACATCACGGTGATCTTCATCAACAATGGCGTGTTCGGGATGACCCGCGGCCAGATGGCGCCAACCACGCTGCTTGGCCAGAAGACCACAACCACCCCGGCCGGGCGCAGTGTGGCCGAGGCCGGGTTCCCGCTGGATGTCTGCCGGATACTGGACCAGATTGACGGTGTGGCGTACCTGTCGCGTGAGACGGCGATCGACCCGAAGCACGTCATGCGGGCGCGGAGAGCCGTGGAAAAGGCATTCCAGGCGCAACTGGACGGCCTGGGCTTCTCGCTGGTGGAAATCCTGAGCACCTGCCCACATTGCTGGCACATGTCACCGATGGAAGCGATGGAGCACGTGCGGACCGAAGTGATTGCGCGCTATCCTCTGCAGGTTTTCCGCGACCCGTACGCGGCGAAGCCGGCGACGGACAGCGGCGCGAGCGGGACTGAATGAACCGATGAGACACAATGTGCTGATGAGCGGCCTCGGCGGCCAGGGCGTGCTGATGGCCGGACAACTGCTGGCCCAGGCTGCGATCGAAGCCGGCCTGGAGACCTCGTGGTTCCCGAGTTACTCGCCCGAAGTACGCGGGGGCTCGGTGGAATGCACTCTGGTGGTCTCTGATGGCCGCGTAGGCAGTCCGGTAGTCGGTCGTCCGCAGGCGGCGATCCTCATGGCGCCGGTGTGCGTGGACCAGTACGCGCCCAAGATCGAGCCAGGCGGGATCGCCGTGCTGAACGTGGGCATGGGTAAGGTTGTGGTGGGCCGGGACGACGTGCGGGTGGTCGAGGTCGATGCAAACGCGATCGCGCGTGAGGCGGGTTCGGAGCGCGTGGTGAACTTGGTCTTGGCCGGCGCCTGGCTCGGACTGGTCATGCCGGAACT
>JAGPGE010000602.1 GCA_018056145.1 Armatimonadota bacterium | reverse complement strand
TGCGCCGGGCCGTCCGCCTATAGCCAGGGGCGGAAGCCCCTCGACTCCCGCGGTCCGGCCTGGCGGCAGAGCCCACGAAGGGGGCGGCAGAAGCAGACCGGGGCAGCGCCCCGCCAGCCCCAACTATGTAACGTTGACGACGAGGCAGCCGGTCCTTGGCTTAGTCATGTTCGATGCGTGGGCTTCCCACTCGAGGCAATAGCCCCGGTGTGGCTCGGCGAAGACAATCTGGGCGCACAACTCCCGCAGGCTAAGGTTGCTGGGCAGGTGCTCTGCCCACGCCCGCCCCCAGCCCTGTCAATACTCGTCCGTGATACTCCGCACAATCTCAACCCAGTCCCGCAGAAGTTCTGGCCTGTGCAGCACCGTCTGCACATCCTTCAGAGTGATGTCCACATGGCAGCCCTTACTGGCCTGCATGCCCTCCCGGATCACCTTGCGGATGCCATCCGGGTCCCACCCGCAACAGATCATCTGCGACGGATTCGGCCGCCACGAGAACACATACTTGTCCCCGATCACCTCCGCCGACTTCGCCACATCCGCCACGGGAACCACCGCGACGCGGCGCAGGTTGGGCAGCCTGCTGAGCATGTCCACCTTCCGCGTGAGATCCTCGCAGCAGCCGTACGCGACGAGCCCGAACTTCTCAAGAATCGGGTACTGGTAGTTGAACAGGAACTCCTCATGCATCGCCGGCGAGACCAGCGCGAACTCTTGGGCCGCGCAGAATACCCACAGGTCCTTGCGGCTTACCCCGTGGACCCCCGCCGCCGGGTCGGACAGTTCCCGCGCGTACGGCATCGCCTGGTTCTGGTGGTTGGAAAGGCTCCAGTCGCCCGCCTTCTCCGCCTCTTCCTGCACATCCAGTATCCCTCGGCTCATGAAACCCACCAGTTCGTGCAGGAAACCCGGATCGTCCAGCATGTCCATCATGAAGGTGTCGATCCCGCGCAGGTAACCAAGATCAGTGCTCATGTCCGCGTGCCAGACAGTCCACGCCGGCTGCCGATCGAGTTCCACGGTCAGAATGTCACCCACCGCATCCTGCAGGCGCGCCACATTCACCCGCGTGGACTCCTCGTCGGTCTCATGCCGGGGCTTCACTAGCCGCGCAAGGTCCTCGGGCGACTTGATCGGCGGATCGTTCTTCCACGCGCCGCCGGGCACATTGGGAGGAATGCGCCCGTAAGGCACCCCCCAGATGCCGCCCTCGGGAATCCGCACCGAAGCGCGCTGGGTGATCCACGGTTCGATGATGTAGTCGTCCCCGATCCAGTCCTGGAAGATCATCTGGCGCAGGAAATGCTCATGCCCCTGCCAGAACCGGTCCTCGCAGCGCGGAGTCGCATCCGGGTGCTCGCTCCACGCCGCTAGCCACCGCACGTAGATCAACGGCCGGGTGCGGATCAGGCTGTTGTGGTCGCGCCACAGGTTCCGGCGCTCGTCCTGGATCGGCTTCGCCGCGATCTCGGCGTACTGCTTCGCCAGGTCGCGGATGATCTGTATGTCCCGGGCGTTGTCCATGGCCTCTCCTGGGCGCTCAGAATGCGATATCGGAATACTGCTCTTCGCACGGATACCCGTGGCAGTACAGCACCTTCCCCTGCCGCGGAATGCCGATCATGCTGTACTCGGTGTGGCTGCCGTCGCCGCCCCCGTGCCGGCAGATGGACACATCCCCGTGATGCCGCAGCGCCCCCTGCATTGACGCGAGCCCAAGATCGGGCAGCGACTGCTCCAGTTGATCCAGCGTATGCCTGCGCGCGATGGCATTGAGCTTCCCCTGCTCCGGCCTACGGTCGGCGTTCCACAGATGCGGAAGCTGGTAGTAGTTCACGCAGTTCATCACCCGCGCGCCTTCATCCGGGAAGCGCACCTGCATCAGCGGGCACGGGGCTTCGATGGAGCACATCAGGCCCTGCGCGTCCACGCAAAGGATGGTGTAGCCTTTCCCGCGTGTGGGCCGGCTGCCGAACAGCCGCAGAAACTCCGCCGTGGTACGCGCCCTCATCATGCACTCGTAAGCCCACAGGCGGATGAACACGTGGTGGTCGCTCTGCTGGTACGTGCTACCCACCGACGAATGCCCTATCGCCAGCCCCTCGGCGTTCATCCCGTCGGTCGTCGCAACCAATCCGCAGAACGTGAACAAGACCAGGGGAATCCCGTCGTCTCTGCGCACGACTCTCCCGCAGGCGGGACGTGATTCCCCCGGCGCGTAACCGTCATTGTTCTTGCCCCAGAGCGGCCCGTCCGGCCCGTCCGCGAAAGCGATGTTCGTGCAGCCCTCCCGCGGATCATTGTCGCTGGCATACATCGGGCAGTTCAGCGCGAGAATGTCGTCCAGAGAGCAATTCGCCCCTTCGGCCGTCCCCTGCATCTCCTCCCACACCAGGGGGAGCGTGCCCCGCAGCACCTCGATGAACGCGCCCTTCCGCCGATCCCACTCGGCCCAGTTGCTCACCGGCGGGAAAGCCGCCAGATGCTGCGCGATCTCCTCCCGCGTGGCCTCACCGGTTGCCCTGCCGATTGTCCGCGCATCCCCCGATGCCTCGATGATCTTCATGAACGACCCCCATCGAGCCTGTCGGCGTTCCATCGGCACGGCAATTCGCCGCCATCAGCGCCCGCACCTGTCAGCCCGCAGTCACCACGTCGGCGTCCGCCGGCTGGACCGCAATCGCGCCCACTATGACAAGCGGTGCGCGTCCTGTGCGGCGAACTCCACAGGCGTTGGTCCGCCTCGACGCAACCGGGAGGAACCGCGCATTGGCGCGCACCGAAACCATACTGGCTGGCTCCCCGGCGGGCCGTCAGTACGCCGAGATGCCCACCGCCTGCATGCCCCGGCCGGCGGCTGTCTCCAGTACCGGGGACAGGGCTTCCCCGCTCACATCCCGGGCCAGCCACCAGTCGCGGCTTGAGCCCGTGTTCAGGGCGACCACGTGGAAGTACGGGGGCAGAGCGTCAGTCACCGAGACTGCAATCGGCACAGAGCCGTTCTGCCGATGCTGGTGCAAAATGGCGTCGAAATCACTCCCCCGGTTCCACAGGGATGTCTGCACCGAGAAAGACTGGGTGAGGGTCGCGAAGAGCCCCGTCACCACCGACTGGCCTTTGACGATGTGTGCCGCGATGGCTCCGGGGACCCGACCTGCCTGGGTTTGCTTTCGCAACTCGGCCATGAATGCATCGGCCGGCAGGGCGGTAAATAGGACCCAGTCAGCGCCCTGACTCGGGGCGAAGGTCGCGGCGAAAACCTCCTCCCCACTCTCCGACGCGCATGAGGACAGGCTCACTGGCATCATGGCATTGGCCCGGGCAGTGCTCGCGAGACTGGTCAACTGCTCGCGTGTCAGGCGCGGGTACGCCACCCAAGAGGATGGATCGTCGGCCTTGCGCCAGATCACGCCATAGCGCAGGCCGCCGGGGCGGAATGCAGGCGACAATGCCAGGCACTGCCGGCCCTCTTCGCGGGCGGCTGCCAGGGCGGCGGTGACCTCGGCCTCGGTGAGATCGACCTGCACTGTGCTCTCCGGCCTGCCCGACTGGAACAGGATGCAGTAGCGCACCGGCGAGACCCGGGTCGCAGCGAAGTCGAATTGGTGGGTCAGGTTCCCCTGCCAGGTCACCGATCCCACGGATATCGAGGCGACCTTGCGGATTTCCTCGCCCTGCTTGAAGGCGAAATCGTGCCCCCTGTAGAGTAAAATGGCGGGCTTACCGCCCAATCCCCCGAAGAAACGGTCGGACAGTTCGGGGTTCTCATCACCATTGGTGGGGTCGACGGGGACCCAGCCCACTTCGGGCAGGTAGAACTCGGCCCACTGGTGCCATGGGTCCTTCTCGCCAACCACCGCCCCGCCACAGACACGCGCGGGAATCCCCGCCGCCCGACAGAGCGCGACAAACA
>JAGPGE010000601.1 GCA_018056145.1 Armatimonadota bacterium | reverse complement strand
GCGCAATCCGGACACGCCGCGACGTGCGCGTCCAGTTGCTGGCGCGCATCCGCTGGAAGCGTGTTCTCCAGATACTCAGTGAACTTGTCCTGCCAGTCGGCGCAAGACATGCGGCATTCCTGAGACACGGCGTGTGCAACCGCCCGCGACAACCGCGGGCTCCATCCCGTCAGCCTGCCAGACCCGGCCCTCTCCCGGAACCAACCGGGCGGCCCGTCGAAGCTATGACTGAACCCTCACTCGAAAAGTTCCATGTGTCCGGACAGCTCTTCCTTGAGCGCATGCCGCGCGCGGTTAAGCCGGGATTTCACGGTGCCCAGGGGCACCCGCAAGATATCGCTGATCTCCTCATACGACAGCCCCGACAGGTCGTACATGGCCAGGATTTCCCGATGCCCGGCATGCAGGCGCATGAGCGCCCGCTGCACCAGATGCTGGCGCTCGCGCTGTTCCGCGGACATGGCTGGATCTGCACGGTGAT
The DNA here is from genome assembly GCA_018056145.1 of Armatimonadota bacterium. Lineage (GTDB taxonomy): Bacteria > Armatimonadota > Zipacnadia > Zipacnadales > JABUFB01 > JABUFB01. Next base: position 3,444 of record JAGPGE010000601.1, on the reverse strand, counting down.
CAGGGAGTTCGCGTTCCTCGAGGGAGCTCTCATCGTCTTCGTCGGCCAGCGTGAGGCTGTTGGCGGAGTGATCGTTACGCCGCAACTGGTCGAGGCAGACGTTGGTCACGATGCGATACAGCCAGGTGGAGAAGCCGGCTTCGCGTCGGAAGCGCCCGATGGCCTTGTAGGCGCGCACGAACGCAACCTGGATGGCGTCGGCACTCAGGTCGGGATCGCCCAGCATCCGGTAGGCGACATTGTATGCCAGGGAGTAGTGCTGCCTAACGAGTTCGTCGAAGGCCGCACGGTCCCCGCTCTGGGCGCGCGCTATCAGCTTCGCCTCACTGCCTGCCACGGGCTTCACCGGACTCGAATCAGAATGTCTTTGACAGGATCTCCTTGCCCATCAACTCCACCCGCACCCGCCACCCCGAACGTACCGCGATGTTCACGCGCACCTCGTCCCCAGGCCTGTGGACGCGGTCGTAGGCAGGGCGTTCATCACCATCGTCAGTGATCACCACCGCGTGCACTCTCTGCAAGGCGGGGCCTTTCGGCACGATCAGCCGGATGCGCCGGAAGTACCAATCCGGGCCGCCGGCGACTTCAAGCTTGCCGAAATCCGGGCCGCCGCTGACCACCAGCACGACCCCTTTGTTCCGAGCGACCGCCGTGCCCGGTGCCGGGTCCTGCTTGATCACGCGATCCCTGGGCTGGTCGCCTGCCTGCCGACGGATGTCGTCGATCATCAGGCCGGCGTTCCGCAGCTTCTGCTCCGCCAGTTCTAGGTTCAGGCCGGTCACCGAGGGTACCCGCACCTCGCGGGAACCCATGCTGATAACGCACTCCACGGACCGCCCCCGCTTGACGCGCTTGCCCTCGTAGGGTTTGGTTCGGATCACGTGGTCAGCGGGGATCGTTGCATGGTACTCCTTGCCCGACGGCTTGAGCTTCAGTCCCCGCTCCGTCAGTGCTCGCTCCGCCTCGGCGAGAGTAAGCCCCTTCACCCGGGGGACGTGCACCTGCTGGGGGCTGGTGCCGTAAAACGTCATGGTCGCGAGGGCCATGATGCCCGCGAAGATGGCCAGCGTGAAAAGAATGCCAATCAGTCCGCGGATGATCTCAAAGATGACCTGGGCGACGGCACCGGCGGTTCTCATGTGAGCCCCGATCTCACCGTTCATCGTTGGGTTGGATGGCATGCCCAAGCGCTTCGACAAGAAAGGCCGGATCAACATCCTGCAAGAGCCGCACCTTGCCAATCTGCGGCACCAACGGGATGCGCAAGCGGCCCGAGGCGATCTTCTTGTCCTGCAGGAGCGCGGATTTCGCCAGCTCGAAATCGAGCTTGGGGGCGCCCACGGGAAGTCCGACGCGCTTCAGCAGACCCACCTGACGCTGCGCCGTCTCTTCGCTGCAGACACCCATCCTGACCGCTAGCCACGCTTCGGCAGCCATGCCGATCGCCACTGCTTCCCCGTGCCTCAGGTCCCAAACCCCGGCCGCTTTCTCCACGGCATGCCCCACCGTATGCCCGTAGTTCAGACATGCGCGCGCCCCGCGATCCAGCGGGTCCTGCTCGACGAACTTCGCTTTTATCTGACAGTTCCGGGCCACCACATACCTCACCGCAACGTCATCAAGACCCAAGAATGCCCCCACCTGCGTCTCCAGGTACCTGAACAGCCCGGCATCCGCGATAGCGGCGTGCTTGACGACCTCGGCCAGCCCTGCGCGCAGGTCGCGTTCGGGCAGCGACGCGAGGGTCTCGGTGTCCACGACCACGCCACACGGCTGGTAGAACGCTCCGATCAGGTTCTTGCCGCGGGGGTGGTTCACGGCCACCTTGCCGCCGCTGCTCGCGTCCACCTGGGCCAGGAGCGTGGTCGGCAGTTGCGCGAAGCCGACCCCGCGGCGGTACGTGGCCGCAACAAACCCGGCCAAGTCGCCCACCACACCCCCGCCCAGAGCATACACCATCCCACCTGAATCGACCCCGGCATCGATCAGCGCGTCGTACAGGCGCGAGGCCCCCTCGAGGGACTTCGCCTGTTCGCCTTCCGGTACGCAGACAAGCTGCGCATCCCAGCCACCGCGGGCCAGACCCTCCAACACGCGGTCCGCATAGAGCGCGGCCACGGGCGCTGTTGACACCACCAGGCAGCGTGCGCCGGACTTTCGGGCGGGGCAGAGCGTGTGAAGTGCCCTGAACGCCCCGCGCTGCACGTGGATGCAGTAATGCCCGTTCCCGGCGCTCACAGGGATCCGGAAAGAGCGGTTCGCATAGAGCACTGAACGCGGATCAGCCGCCAGTGCCCTGCAGATGCCATCCAGCACCAGGTTGCGGTCATCAAGATCGGAGGAGACCTGCGCATCGGCTCTTGAGTAAGCCTCGGCACGTGCCGCAAGCAACTGCCGGACGCGCTGGAGCGGATCATCGCACTCCAGAAGCGGTCGGTCTCCCCGCCGGCCTGTGCGGCGGATGATGGTCTCGGGGCTAGCCTGCAGGCAGATGATGGGCCCCGCTTCCCGCATGGCCCGCACATTCTCGTCCCGCAGCATGATCCCGCCGCCCGTGGATACCACCGCAGGCCCTCGCTCAATCGCCTTCCGCAGCGCCTGGGTCTCCATCGCCCGGAATGCATCCTCGCCGTCGCGGGCAAAGATGTCCGGAATGCTTCTGCCGCTCAGTGTCTCTACGATCTCGTCCGTATCAACGAAAGCGAGGGCGAGGCGGGACGCGAGACGTCGCCCCGTGGTGGTCTTCCCGGTTCCCATGAAGCCCGTGAGGAAAATCGCGCGCGCAGGAGGCAGCAGGTCCAATTAGCCAGCATCCTCCCGCAACCAGAACTGCCGGCGGTCCTGCCGGTATCCGTCCAACGACCGGCGTAGGTCATCCACGTGTGAACTGCCAAACATGTCAAGCAGCGCCCGGGCCAGCTCGACGCAGACCTCGGCCTCCCCAACAACCGCCGCCGCAGGCACCGCGCAGACATCGCTACGCTCGGCATGGGCCGGCGCTGCTGTCATGGTGTCCGTATCCACCGACCCCAGAGGTCGGGTGAGAGTCGGGATCGGCTTCATCGCCGCCCGAACGATGATCGGCTCCCCGTTGCTCGTGCCGCCCTCAACGCCGCCCGCATTGTTCGTGGGCCGGACGAAAGGCCACGCGCCGTCGCCAACGGCGATCGGATCGTGCACCCGGGACCCAGGGAGCCCCGCAACGGCGAACCCCATCCCGATTTCCACGCCTTTGATCGCCGGAATGCTCATTAGGGCGGAGGCCAGGCGCGCGTCCAGTCGGCGATCGGCAGCGACGTGACTTCCCAGCCCCGGAGGCACGCCGAAAGCGCGCACCTCGAAGACCCCGCCCAGCGTGTCACCCGCAGCCCCTGCGCGATCGATGGCGCGCCGCATGGCCTGGGCGGCGGCTGCGTCGGGACAGCTCACATCCGATTCCTC
>JAGPGE010000600.1 GCA_018056145.1 Armatimonadota bacterium | reverse complement strand
CAACGTCCGCGTGACCTTCCCGACTGCGGGCGAGCACAGACTACGCATCCTGCAGGCGGGTGAGGGCAAGCCTGGCGGCCGGCTGAACCGGTCAGTCTGGGTGGTTCCGGCGAACGCGCCGGGTCTACCAGGTGATCCGTGGGACTGAGCCGAGGCCCCTGCGCGGTGGCGCCCAGATAACGCCAAATCAGTCCGGGCCGGCAAGGCGTGCATCGCCTTTTGCCGGCCCGGCGCTTGTTGCTGCAGCTGCCTACCCGCTGACCGACCGCAGGAAGCGCAGCTGCTCGCTCAGCTTCTCGGCCGGGTCCATGTCCCGGAAGTCTTCCACCGAGATGAACCCCTGGTAGTCCATCGCTTCCAGGTCGCCCACGAACTCGGCCACGTCCGCGATGCTGTCGGCGAGGTCGCACGTGTCCCACTTCCAGGTGAGCTGTCCCTTATCGTTGCGCTCACCGGGGCTCACTCTGCCCCCGCCTGCATGAACGTGAGCCACGTATGACCCCAGCAGGTCGAGGCCCATCTTGAAGGGCTCGTGCCCCTGGCCAAGGCTCATGTTCGCGATGTCGAAGATCACGCCCACATCCGCCGGGTCGAAGTGCCGCACGATGTTCCACGCCTGGGTGGCGCTGCAGGCCACAGTATTGCGGTGGATCTCGAGGATCACGCGGACGCCCAAGGGCTTTGTGATCTCCAGCGCCCGTCCGAACGCCTCGACGGTGTCCTCGATCAGGCTGGGGTAGTACTCGTCCCGCGAGTAGCCTCTCGGCGCGCCGAGCCGAAACATGGGGATGCCCCACTTCGCACAGCCCTCGGCCACCTTGCGCACTTCGTCGAGTTCACTCGCAGGCATGGCCGTAGCCAGAGCCACCACCTTCAGCCCGAACTCCTCGCTGACCGCCAGCAACTCCTCGCCGCGTTCAGCCAGGTTGTTGGGGCTGAAGTCGTTCTTCACATTACCCCACGGGGAGAACGGCTTGTCCTGCTGGCCCTCGGGGATGTGCCGGCAGCGCCACTCGGCGCCATCGAATCCCAGGTCGGACAGAAACCGGGCGGTCTCGCGCATGTCGAACTGCGGCAGCATCACGGTTGTGGCGGAGATTCGCATCTTTGTACCCTTCCTCACTGTATCATGTTCGGATCAGTTGACCGGCTTGAGCAACCAGCGCTTGACGCTGATGAAATGCCGCTCTGACTTCTCATTCTTGCCGATGACTTCGAGCTTGAGCTTGTGCTCGCCCTCGGTCAGGGTCACCTTACCGAAACTCACGCGCTGCCCGTCGCTCTCCAGCGCGGGGGAGTAGCCGTCGAATGGCGCGCCCACGGTCTGCCCGTCCACTGAGACCTGGACGACTCCGTAGCTCTGCGCGAGAACGAACTCGCCGAGGAGCTCGTAGGCGCCGGCCGGAACTGCGGGCAGTGTGAAGGTGATGGACTCGCCGGGCGCCTCAGCGCCCAGGAACTGGGAGCCCACGTCGTCAAGGCGCTTGGTGCGGGTCCCGGTCTCGGAAGCCGACGGGATGTCCCGGGCCTCGAAGGCCAGGCCGTCGAAGGGCTGCGGCGCGACACGCGACAGGCGCACGGTCTGCTCCGTGACCCCACCGGCAAAGGGCATGACCACGACCAGCTTGGCGCTGGACAGCGGAGACGAACCGTCCTTGGTGTACGGATTGTGCTGCCGAGCGGGCCACATGAGACTGGCGCCTTCGGGCAGGTCAATCAGCAGGCCCCTGAACTCCACCTGTGCGCCGGCCTGCTTCCGGCTGAGGTTCACGGGAGCGGCATCCAGCGGAACGATATCACCGCCCGCGAACTTGAGCCTGCCACCGCGGTTCATCAGGGGCAAGTGCGCTTCCACGCCCACATCCGATGGCGCGCGGTAGGTGACTGCGAGGGAACCGTCCCCCAGGAGCGCGACAGTGACCGAACACTCGACCGGGCCGTACTTCAGCGACAGCCGCGACGGCTCCTCCAGAGGGTCGACGGAGGCCGAATCCGGGGTCCATCGCAACCCGCCGGCGGATCTGAAGTTGGGGTTCTCATCCCCCGGCTTGTGCTGGAGCTTCGACGTGTCGCCCACAGTGAATGTGGACCAGTAGGGCTGCATCTTGGTGTTCCCACCGCCCGCAACCAGCCCCAGTTCGTCGTGGAAGATGTCCACCAGGTTCTGCCGATCCTGGATCCACCGGCTCTCGCTGACCTCGCAAGCGTAAGCCGACAGCGCCCACTGCCAGGGCTTGTCGCGCTTGATCAAGGCGCCATTGTCACCGACGATGGTCTGGCCCCTGTCAGCGCCCGCAGGCGGCGGCGTCCCTTCGCCCGAGCCACCATACAGAAGCATGCTCGCGGCCCAGTCCGCATCCACGAGCCGAGTGCCGCCGTTGGCATAGCGGGCGAGTTGGGTCAGCAGGAAGCCTCGCCCTTCGGGCGTCCAGGAGAAGCCCACGTTCCCGCGATCCACCCCGCCGTGGTACACCTGCCGCTCGTCGATGCACGAGACTGAGGAACCGTCGGGCCACAGGATGCTGGAGTGGAACAGGGCCGAGCGCCGCAGGGCTTCCAGAGCGACCGGGTCCTGGGAGAAGCTGTAGTAGACCCCGAGTGCTTCCACATAGACCGCGTTGTAGCCCACCACCGGCCCGGAGTGCTCGGACCAGTACCCCGCGGGGTCCTGGTGGTCCACAACCTTTGCCATGAAGGGCCTCACGGCATCCTTCCAGTCCTGCATTCCGAACGCTTCCCCCGCGATGTACAGGCCCATCGCGTGGTGCGTGGGGATGTTGTGCACCGAGTTGGCGAAGTACGTTCGGATGTTGGAGTACCCCAGCTTCAGGCCCCGCTCCCACTTCTCACGCACCGCCGGCGGGAGGGCATCCCGAACCAGCATGTAGGCGCGGATCCATCGGCTGTACGTCCAGGGCATGTGTATCTGGCCCCACGTGGAGTTGTCCTTCTTGCGGAAGATCCACATGCCCTTCGCGTCCTGGTCGTCCACGAGCGCCTCACCGCCCTTGCCAATGGCTTCCAGGAGGCGCTGATCGTGGTACCATGGGTTCTCCGGGTCCTCAATCGCCCATGCCGCCGCCAATGGCAGCAGCACGTTCTGATCTGTGCAGATCCATGGCTGCGTCCCGAACCTGCCGGTCGCCGGGTCCTGTGACGCGAGTGTGCTTTCCACCGATCCGGCCAGGCTGCGCACGAGATACGACCGCGGCGGCCAGGTGTCCCAGTCATCGCACCGCGCGCCGGTAGTGAGCGCCATTAGGATCACTCCAGCCATGAGTGCTGTTCGCATCATAGGGGCTCCAATCAGCCGCACGAGTTGAAGAACGAAATCTCGCGCAGATCAACGTTGCCGTCCTGCCCGAGGATTTCCAGCCAGACCTTCCGGGCCTTCACCAGCGGAAAGCGACAGATGGCCTTGTGGCCGATATTGTCTCCCCGGTAGAGGACGATCGGGTCGTGCCCGGAAGTCGTGAGCATCTTCAGTTCGAACCGCCGCACATGCTCGCCCCGCGTGAGGTCTTCCTGGATGACCGCGTGGTCGATGAGAGCTGGCTCCGGAAATTGGCATCCCCAGCGGGTCTCATTCTCGCGCTCAAAGTCCGCGAGCCGAGTGATGGGATTCGCGAACCGGCGCTTGATCTCGGCCCCGAACTCAAGCAGTCGCGCCGCGTCGGCATCAGGCAGAAGGCCCCGCCGGTCCGGGCCGATATTGAGGAGCAGGTTGCAGCCACGGCCCACGGACATGTAGTACAGTCCCATCAGCTCTTCCAGGCTCTTGATGGTGTGCTCATCCTGGTCGCTGTAGAACCAGTTGACTTCGCGCATGCGGCAGTCGCATTCGGCGGGCAGCCACTTGCTGCCGCCCTCCACATGCTCCTTGTCCTGGGTTCGGATGCTGAAGGGCACTTCGCTCACCGTATTCCA
>JAGPGE010000599.1 GCA_018056145.1 Armatimonadota bacterium | reverse complement strand
TCGTAGCGGTATATCTTGCGCCTCGACAGCCGGCGTCCCGAGCCCAGGGCTTCCACGTCGTCCGGAACGGATGCCGGGCGTAGGGTCGAATCGGCGCTGTGGACTGAGGGCAGGCGGCGCGAGCGCGCAGCCGGTACGGGTTGGCTGGTCTGGCGGTCCTTGCGCCGGCGGTGAGATCCTTCCCGGGTCTTGCGGGGAAGACGGGGCACGGAACTGAGCGCGTCGGCAATAGGCGCGACCCGTGTGTCAGCCGGCTCGTCGCCCTTGCGGCGCTTGCTCCGAATAGGTCTGCCGTGGAAACTCCGAGCACCGCATTCGACGCAGACTGACGCGTCAGCGGGGACTTCCTTGCCGCATTCGGTGCAGATGACTCTCTCGTCTGACAAGGCTGCCGAATGCCTCCAGTATGCCTGGATGCTGGGAGCGTACGGCTGTTAGATTGCACCATTCCGGCCCAAACGTCAATACCTCGCCGCAGGCCGCGGCCGGGTGTGAAAGGAAGGGAAACACGGGAGAACGGGCGGCTGTAAACGGGCAGGAAACGCCGGCGCAAAGCAGTTCCGGGGTAGTCAAGGTCCCTGTCGCGCGGCCCGATGCACCCAGCAGTGACTACATCACTGACCGAGGTGGGCTTGAATGCTGGAGCAACACAGTGCATCTCCCGAGCCGGGGGGCGGGACATCCCCGATTCAGGCTCCCCTGCACGAAGCACTGGCCTTAGCTGGATCGCCGCTGGACGTGCTGGAGGCCTGTGACAGGGCGCTGGGAGCCGATACGGGATACGTCTGGGCGGTCTGCGGCAATCGCCAGCCGCCGGGGAGTTTCGTCTACGGCGCCAGGCCCGCGGATGACGCCGAAGTACGCGCGTTGCTGGAACAGATGGGGGAGAATCTGGATGGAGAGCCCTGCGCGCGAGCGCAGGGCGAACAGCACCAGTTCGTCTGCCGGTGGGCAGATCCGGGGGCCCCGTCGGGGCGGTTGAGGATGGACGGGTACGACCAGGTGCGGCTCACCGCGAACGGCTCGGAATATGGGCTGCTCCGCGCCGTCCCCACGGATCGCACTGAACATGACACCGACAGTAGGGCTGTGCAGGCGGTGTTAAGGGCCGCGGCCGGGTACGCGATCCTCAGCCTGGAGCGCCTCGCTCGAAAGCAGATGGTGGACCCGCTGACCGGACTGTGGACGCCGGAGGAGTTTGAGCTTCGGGTTGGGGTGGAAGTCGAGCGCGCACAGGTGTATCCGGTGGAGTTCTCCCTGGTGCTCATGGAAATCCAGATGGGTGCGGACCGTCTGCCGGGGTGTCTCACGGACCAGGAATTGGCCGCGGTGGGCACGGTACTGCGGCAATGTCTGCGCACCTCGGACTCCGCTGCACGCATGCCTGACGGGCGCTTTGCGCTCCTGCTGCCCGTGACAAGCCAGCGCAGTGCGTTCATCGCGGTATCACGGGTGCTGGACCGCCTGCGACAGAATCCGGATCTGCCCGACGACCTTGAGTGCCGGACGGGCGTGAGTGGGTGGACCTTCGAAGGCTCCAGTGGACCGGAACTGTTCCAGCAGGCAGGGGCGGCGCTGGAGAACGCTCGGTGTGCGGGGGCGAAGGGCGCGTTTGTGTTCCTGTAGCCGGCGGGGCGGGGCGAACGCAGACGCCGGCATCCAACCGGATGACGGCGGGCGAGACGCCCGCCCCACGCGGCTGAAGGTTGTCGGTATGGCGGCGGGGGGATGCCTGCCCCACGCGGCCGAGGGTTGTCGGTATGGCGGGGGAGGAGACCCCGCCATGCCGACGGCCGGGCTGCCCTGAGCGTTACGCTTTCACTCCCGGTGCACGCGGATGTCGTCCAGGTAGAGCGTCGTGGCGACCTGCGCGTTGCTGACGAACCCGATCCAGTCCAGGGTCTTCCACGCGGCGCTGCCGTTTCTCAAGCCCTCGAACAGGCGCGGCTCCGCGCCTGGGATGCTCACCTCGATGCTCCAGAGCCCGTCGCAGCGTTCACCCAGGCCCGCGCGGATGCGGATACCCACCCATTTATCGGCAGGGATTTTCATCAGTTTCTGGTCCCCGGCGGTAAGCTCGCCCTCGACCATGTTCAGGCTCGGGCCCACCTGGTAAGGGTTGGCGCTGTTGCGCCACTCGTGCCAGAAACGGGTCTGGGGCTGGATGCGAATGCTGAAGGAGCACTCAGCCGTCCCCTCTGGGTACCGTGGAGAGTAGAAGAAATGAGGGTTGAACTCGTGATCGAGACCCTCTGCGTCCACAAGCTTCAGTGAGCGCTTGCCCGTAGCCGCCTGTTCTTCTGTGACCGCAATGGCAGCACCCGCTCCGCCTAGACTGCTGTAGGCGTCCGCGGGGGGCTCGCCCACGGGAGTGGTTTCAAAGCCGTCGTCGATGACGAGCGGAGGCGCGGGAGGTGGTTCGGGACGGGCTGGCACGGGTGGATAGCGGATCAGCCCCGGTAGAGACTTCCAGGCTGGATCGCCGTACAGCCCGGCGCGGGTGTAGTCGAAGGGCTTAAAGCCGAGGGCAAGCGCGGGGGACTCCGGCTTCAGCGTGAAGTCGCCGTTCTCGGGGTCTACGAAGAGCGGGTCGGCCATGACTGAGCCCGCGTCCTTGCCGGACTTCTGCCACTCGTCGAAGGTCATCCCCACGAAATCCGGTGCGCCATCTCCGGCGTACCAGTAGACGTTGCTCCGCAGAATGACCCCATCGTCTTTCCAGTTGCCCCAAAAGAGCTTCCCGGTCTTCCAGTAGACGATGTTGTTCTCGAAGGTGAAGGACACGTGCTCCTCGACTCGAGCGCGGGATACCTGGTAGTCGTCCTGACAGTACAGGATGTTGTTGCGGATCAGGTTCTCCTTGCCGTAATGCTGGTGGTAGCCCGCGTCCTTGCACCCGTAGACCAGGTTGTTCTCCATGGTGAAATGTGTGGAGCCTTCGTCGTTGTACAGGCCCAGACCGCCCCAACCGTAGCGATCATAGGACTGAACATCGTGGATGACGTTATTGCTGACGGTCGAGCCGTCGGCAGTACCAAGGGTGTACACGCCGCCCATGTCGCTCATGACGCCCCAGCCAATATGGTGGATATGGTTGAAGTCGATGGTGTTGTCGCGGTTGAGGGTCGGGCCGTATCCCCATCGCCACCCCGCAGAAATCCCACTGTAGAAGAAGTCGGCAATCTCGTTGTGGGTGACCTGGTTGTCGGCTGTCTGGCCGATCCAGACGCCCACACCGGAGGTGAGAATCCGGCTACCGGCGCGGATGATGTTGTTGTCCACCACGATACGGGAAGTGTGCTCGGACGCGTCGGGCCGGATCGCGGTCTCACCGATGCGAACACCGCTGGCGCCCAAGTCGTACAGGTGGGAGCGCTCAAGGCGGCAATCCGTGCAGCCCTTGCGGAACCAGATGCCTGCGATGCCCGTGTGCGCGACCTCGCAGTTTTCGAAGGTTATACTCCGGGCGCCGTCCAGCATGACCGTGGCGGGAATCGATGCAGCCGCCTGGCTATCCGCGAAGCCGTTGGGTGGCATGGTGTACCCGGCGTAGCGGAAGGCGATGCCGCGCAGGGCGATATGCTCGACGGGAATCCCCGCGACGGCGTCTCCGGTGAATGAGCCGAAGCTGTCGATTACGGGCGCCACAACTCGCGCAGTGTCTGGTGATTCGCCGGGCAGGGGCTTGTAGAGAAGTGTGCCGGTGCGATCCAGGAACCACTCGCCGGGTTGGTCCAGGGCTGCGCGGAAGTTCTCGAGATGGTAGCGTTGGCCGTAGCCCCAGTAGTGGAAGGCGTAGCTATCGGGGCCGGCGGTGATGAGCATGTGCGACCCGCCATCGACGGCCTGGAGACGGTGGAGACTGTTGGTCCAGGCGTGATAGGCTACGATGCAGACGTCCGAAACCTCATCCGGAGTCAGCTCAAGCA
>JAGPGE010000598.1 GCA_018056145.1 Armatimonadota bacterium | reverse complement strand
CCCTGTCCCGCTCTTCGATGCCCAGCATCATCCCACTTGTCGTGGCGGTCTTGTAGGGCCGCAGCCACCACTTGCCTTTCTCGCTCTGGGCGCCGATGGCTGTGGCCGGCTCGCACCGCGAGAAGTCGCTGAGAATCACCACGTCGCCCACCTGCGGGGTTTTCCCCGCGAGAATGTCTGCGTCTGTCAGCGTTGTCGCCCAGGAGTGGACGCAGAGCATCGCGAGCGCGAGGCAAGCGAGGGTCGAAGAGTTCACGGGGCACCTCCGGGTTCGGACCTGACCTCAACAACACACAGTTCCCGCGCGGGCAGCGTGAAGGCAGCCTGCGCTCTGGCGCCTTCGACAGTGAACGGCACCGTCTCCAGCGGCTGCTCGTTCCCCGCTCTGCGGACACTCAGGCGGTACTCGCCGGGGCCAAGAAGGTAGAACTCCGCCGCCATTGGGCGCGGCGCTTCGCCGAAGTGGAACAGCTCGGCGGAGAACCGGTCCGATCCCGCGGCGGTGACCAGCGCCGCGATCTCCCGGGGCTTCGTGAGCCAGCGAACCGCGTTCATCTGGAAGTACCCCAGGGCGCCCGGGTCGCCGGTGGCGGTGGAATACAGCAGGTCTGGGGCCGGCTGATGCACCTCGAAGTTGGGCTCCGCAAGCTTGACCTTGCCGGTGAAGACCGCCGGGAAGCGCAGAACGCGGTCGGTCCAGCGCACTTCGCTGGTGTACCGTGGGAAATTGTAGGCGAAGGCCTTCGCATTACCTTCGAGAGCGGCTTCCAGCGGCTTCCGGTCACCCGTCAGCAGGAACCCCTGGTAGGCCGATCCGCCGCCTGCGAGAAGCCCGTCGAACTGCGGGTCCCCGGTGATCGCGCGGTACTTCGCCATGGTCCCGCCGATGAACCCCATCCGGGCAGCGCACCAGTTGAGCGTGCCCGGATCGCCCGCCGGCCTGCCACTTTGCAGGTAGTCCAGGCGGATGCGGGCCATGGAGCGAATCGGCGCCAAGTACTTCTCATCGTCGGTCATGTGGTAGGTGAGCAGCATAGCGTCCATGAAAGCGCCCATGCTGCTGGGCCACTCGTAGAGGGTCGGCTCATTGTGATTGCGCGGGTCCCACCAGTTGGGTGAGATCCCCCCGACGGTCCCTTCGGGCCAGTGCAGCGCCGCCGGGATGATCCCCGCGGGCTTCCCGTTCTCTTCGCGGGCCGTGGCGTCCACCCAGGTGTCCATCCAATCTGAAAAGAGTGCCGTGAGTTGAGGGTCGCCGGTGCGCTGCCAGTACAGCAAGGCAGGCTGGATCGCCCGCACGTGGTAGGGCGTGTCGCAGGCCTTCTGCGGGTCCTCATGCACCTTGTCCACGGTGAAGTAGGTGCTCTTGAACTGGAGAAAGCCGCGCTCATTGCGCCCGGTCCACACGTCCCGCATCAGTTCCGCCAGCCGCAGCGCCCGGCCTCGCCAGATTTCATCATCCGGCGCGAGATGCATCATGGGAAGAATTGTGTCTGTGGAGTCCTCCGCCGAGTGCTCCACGTCCGTCATCTTCGTCATGAACCCGCCCTTCATGTAGTCCTGGCCCATGACGGCCTCGGAGAACTTCGCCTGGGCGTCGGTTATCTTCCGGTCCTCGAAGGCGATCATCACCGGGACCCACCAGCGCCACATCTCACAGTCATCGCCCCAGCCGCCGCCAAATGCGCCATTCGCCTGCTGGCGGTTGTCGATCCACCACTCCACGATGTCCGCGATGGCTTCCAACCCTGCGCGCTGGTCCACGGCCCACCGTGGCGCACTCTCGACCGCCGGCCATGTCTTCTCCCAGGGAATGCCCTCACCGAGGTACATCCGGGCGATGCGGTTCTCGGGAAACGCCGCATGGTACTTCTCAAAGAACTCCCGGGCTGTTGCGAACCACTCGGCGCGTCTGTCGTAGTAGCTCCAGATGTTGCCGCTCTGGATGCAGGCAGCGAAGACTCCGCGGCCCCGGTAGATGTAAGTCAGAGGGTACAGCGGCGACTCCGGCGCAATGCCGAAATCGTAGTCGCGGGTCTTGTAGATCGGCCCGGCGAAGAAGGACAGGTTCTTCCCGTCCACCCAATTCTCGATGAAGGACACGATCTTCGGAAGGTCCTCCTTCAGGGCCGCGTCCAGGTCCGGCTTCTGTTGGAGTTCCTTCAGAATCGCCAACCGCACGGCGTCATCATCAGCGTTTCCAGCGCGAAGAATGGCGTCGCGGGTGGCATCGTCGAGCGCGAAGGAATTGGCGGGAGACAGCAGGACTGCCACGGCAATTGCAAGGAAGCAACAGGTGCGCATGGCCCGAACCTCCTGGAATCCTGTCAGGTGCCGGCCGCAGGCTCTGCCGGCATTGGTCCGCTACCGATCTGGCCGGCCGCACAGAGACGGTACCACGGATGCCGGGATGGTACAAGCCTCCCGACACTTGCCTGCGGAGAGCGACGCGAGTGGTGCTTGACTGCCAAAACCACCGCGGTTAGCCTTCGTGGTGGCGGCGACACCACCACTCTCCGCCATCATCAAACGCCTTCGCCGGAGGCTCGCATGGAGTCCCTGCCAGACAGTTCGCGCGCTCTCGTCTATGACCCTTCCACGCGTCGTCTGGAGATGCGGAACGTGCCACTCCGTGCCCCGGGAACTGGCGAGGTCGTGGTCCGGGTGACGCTGAGTTCCCTGTGCCGCTCAGACCTGCACACCGTGAGTGGACGGCGCAGTCCGACCGGTCCCCTGATCCTGGGACACGAGATTGTGGGTACCATCGCGGCGATGGGCGAAGACCCGCCTGCAGACGCATCTGGCCAGCCGCTGCGGGTCGGTGACAGGGTAACCTGGAGTATCGCCGCGAGTTGTGGGCATTGCTTCGCCTGCACCCACGGCCTGCCACAGAAGTGCGCGTCCCTGCTCAAGTACGGGCACCAGGTCCTGGCGTCCGATCCTCCTCTCAGTGGCGGGTTCGCGCAGTACTGCTTCCTCGTGCCCGGGACTGCGATCTTTCGCCTGCCCGACCATCTGCCTGACAGCACGGCAGTCTTCGCCAATTGCGCGGTCGCAACGGCAGCAGCCATCGTCCGGCACGGAGCGGTCGGGCCTGGCGACAGCGTGCTGATCCAGGGCGCCGGCCTACTCGGGCTTTCCGTTGCCGCACTCTGCGCCAGTGAGGGCGCCGGCGTCATTGCGATGAGTGACGTATGCCCTGTTCGCCTGGAAAAGGCACTGGACTTCGGCGCAACCCTCGCTTTGGATGACGCCGCGGATCAGCCTGGCGACCCAACCCCAGAGCACCGCGGGTTCGATGTCGCGGTGGAAGTCTGCGGTCAGCCACGGGTCATCCCCGCCGGGGTATCCGCCTTGCGAACCGGCGGGAGCTACGTGATCGCTGGGTGCGTGTATCCGGGGGCGACAGTGGAGATCGACATGCACTCGGTCATCTTCAAGCACCTGCGCATACAGGGGGTTCACAACTACGTCCCGGCGGATTTAGGGGAGGCAGTGGCGTTCATCGCAGCGCAGGAAAATCGCTTTGGGTTCGGGGATGTTGTGGCGCAGGTCTACCCCCTCGAGGAATGGCGGGAGGCCTTCGCCCGCGCGGAGAACGATGCGGGCATTCTGCGCGTGGCCCTTGCCCCGTGAACCGGCGCTTGGAATCGATCAGGGCGCGGGATACCCGCGCCCTGATCGTTCGCATGCATGCGCGTCAGGACGGTTCTCGTCGCCTTCTCCGAACGGCCACCCCGATCCCCGCGAGCCCCAGCAGCACCAGCGACAGCGTGCCCGGTTCTGGGATGTCGTTGCGGACAGTGACCTGGAAGGGGCTGCCGGCCTGGGCCGCGAGCTCGTCGAAGTCGCCCTCGGTGATCAGGGTGTTGCTCAAGGTCAGGGAGTACGTATCCGGAGCAGTGCCAAGGGGCACGCCCAGCACCCACTTCT
>JAGPGE010000597.1 GCA_018056145.1 Armatimonadota bacterium | reverse complement strand
CAACGGTGTGTGGGCGATCGAGGTCCATCCGGGAGTAACGTCCGCACAGATCAACGCCATCGAGCAGGCAGTCAAGTTCCACGCCCCCGAGAGGTTGGTCGTCGGCCTGTTCAATGCGGAGGGGACTTGGGCGGGCAGCGATTACGAACTGGAAGACCCGTCCCCGGCAGAAGTAGCCGGCGCGCTGAGACGCGCTCAGGCATCCCTGGTGGCTGCCGAGGCGTTGAAGAAGTCCCGCCCGGTTAAGGGGCACACGCGGAAGACGCCCTCGGGCAAACTCGCGTTGATACCCCCGCATATGGACAAACGCGATCCGGCCAGACCCGAGCAGTCGACACAAAACGCTCCGCTGGCTGCATCGCAGCCGCCTACCTACAACAAGCGCGTGGCCGACAACCTGAAGCATATGGGAGCTCCCGACGGCTGGAGGTCCCTCGCCATCGTGGGCATGGACGAGGGCAAGGATCTGAAGAAGAAGCGGGCGATGGTGCCCCAGTTCGAGCCCATTCCGGAGGGGTACACCACCGCTCCCAGCCTATACTTGCCAAGTGGCGGCATAGGGGAGCAAGTGTCAATTGGCTTCGGTGTAGGCGCGACTTGCGAGTTGTGCGGGAAGCAAGGCATCAAGTTCCGATACCCGGTGGTGCATGACGGGAAGAAGTGGGTTATGTGGGTGGGGAGCGAATGCGTCACCACCTTCGGGGAGGCCAGCGGCAAGCAACAGGAGCGCGACCACCAGAAGGACGCCAGGAAGTCCATCGTGCTCGAGCTGCGCGACATGGCGCGCCAGATCGTCCAGGCATTCGCTGACGGAGATAGATTCGGGCGCGACCGCAACACCCATCCGAATCCATCGGCCTGCTACGATATTTGGAACAAGCTCAACGCCCTCGGGCGCAGCGTGACGTTGTTTGGCATTGACACCGACAAAGAGGGCATGGCCGAAACCGACCGCCAGTTGCAGGCATGGCTCAGAAAGAACGAGGGCTACATTGCCGCCCTGAAGGCCGCGTTCGCCGATCTTATGGCCATGCGGGAATTCCGCGTGCCACTATCGCCAGATGAGCAAAAGATCGCGGACAAGGCGGCTGCCACTTACAATGAGGCGATTGCGATCGCCAATGCGCCCGACACGGGCCACGGCACGCGCTTCCGTGAGACCATCGCGTCCATTCTCAGAATGTTGGGCGGTATGTCCGCGGAAGACTACGGGTACCGCATTGTGATCGGCCAGCGCGATAAGACGGTTCAATCCACGCACCAGACACTTACAACCCAGGTCAAGCAATGGAACGCATACAATGGGGTGCCCGTGAAGAAGGGGCTGGCGAGCTTATTCAAGTCCCGCCCGGTTAAGGGGCACACGCGGAAGACGGAGTCCGGGCGGCTCACTCTGGTCGCCCCGCACATGGACAAGCGGGACCCCGCGAAGCCGAAGCAGACCAAGCCGCGGGCCAAGGCCCAGCCGAAACTGCGCACCCCCGGCATAAAGACCAGTGCGTTCGAGATGGACGAACGCAAGCTCTCTGCACTCACCGAGCGCGTGAAGAAGCTCAACGCGGCCGCAAAGCGCCTGGGAATCCAGCCGATCACCATGGAGATCACGGGTGAACGGTGGGACGAAGCCCCCGGGCGGTTCCCTGCTCCGGGGATGCCTCCCGAGATGATCCCGGTGAAGATGCTCTCCGTGCGCATCTCCGGGCCTGAGCCAACCCTGGCGGACTGGGAGTTCGCCGCCGTAGTGACCCCCGAGGGCAATAAGCACCTGATCCGCAAGATGGGCGATGGCGAGGACGTCCCCACGCGGTATCGCAGCACCAGGTCCGGCAAGCGCATGTACTGCGAGCACTGCAACTCCTCCCGGGCGCGGAAGAAGTGCTTCATCCTGCGCAACACCGAGACCGGCGAGTACAAGATGGTGGGCAGTACCTGCATTGGCGACTTCCTCGGGCACGCCGCGGGGAACGCCGAGAAGCTGGCCGAATGGTACGAGGGCTTCGCCTACCTGGACGATTACGAGGGCGCCGCTGACGAAGCCGACATGGGCGACGACGGCTTTGACCGCCCGGGGCACTACGTTAGCGCTGAGAAGTACCTGGCACACGTTGTCGCGCTGATAGAGCAGAACGGGTGGACCAGCCGGTCGGCCAGATACGACGATTCTGGCATGGCGACGGCGGACCAGGCCCTTATCAACATGATCGATGAACGCAAGCGCGACGACACAATCCCTGTCACCGAGAAGCACTGGAAGAAGGCTCGCGCGGTTCGCAAGTGGCTCAAGGGGCTGAAGAAGGAAGACCTCACGAGCGACTATCTGTACAACCTGTCCGTGGTCGGCAAGGAACCGGCTGTCAGCATGAACGGCATCGGGATCCTCGCCAGCGCGGTTGTCGCCTACGAGAAGGCCAAGGGCGAAGAACTGAGCAAGAAGAAGGCCGCCAAGGGCGAAGGCCCCAAGCATGTAGGGACTGTCGGGGAGCGGTCCACGTTCGACGTCACGGTGGTCCGAGAGCACGTGACAGAGGGGTTCTACGGGACCACTTACATCTACGGCCTTGAGGACCAGGACGGGAACAAGCTGACGTGGTTCGCCAGCAATCCGGTTCTTGAGCAGGGGCAGCGTGTGAAGCTCCTGGCGACCGTGAAAGCGCATGATGAATACAAGGGCGTCCCGCAGACCGTCATTACCAGGGCCAAGGTCGTAGAAGAGGGCAAACTGAAGAAGGCTCTCGGGTGGCTCCGCAAGGCCCTCGTCCGGGCGCACCCCATGCACACCCCCTCCGGTGGCGTCACCATGCGCCGCCAACACTCCCGCAAGGGGCAGGCCCAGGGGGACCCGCTACGGCAGCGCATGGACAGTCTCGGGACCACTGACGACATGCAGCGGGCCGCCTTCCTCACCCCGGACGGGCGCATGGTTGACGGCGGCAGCAGAGGGAACCTGCTTGTCCGCAATGCCCGCGACGAGCATGAAAACCTCGTCTACTGGGTGGCGACAGGCGAGCAGCCGAAGTCTGCGGGCACGGATATGAGGCTCTACGAAGCGGTCCGCAAAGAGCACTTCCCCGCTGTTCGCAGGGCGGGGTACATGCGGGTCAACTTCAGGCCGAACGGTGTGTGGGCGATCGAGGTCCATCCGGGAGTAACGTCCGCACAGATCAACGCCATCGAGCAGGCAGTCAAGTTCCACGCCCCCGAGAGGTTGGTCGTCGGCCTGTTCAATGCAGAGGGGACTTGGGCGGGAAGCGATTACGAGCTGGAAGACCCTTCCCCGGCAGAAGCAGCCGGCGCGCTGAGACGCGCTCAGGCATCCCTGGTGGCTGCGAAGCCTCTGCAGAAGTCCCGCACCGTCCGCGCCCACCAGATGCACACCGCTGCCGGCATCACCGTGCGGCGGGAGCACACTGATAAGCGACCGGCAGCAAAACAGCGATTGAATGCGCGCCCGATTCAGGTCTACCGTGGAATGAGTAGCGCGGAATATTGGAAGTGGGTAGACGCTGGACTCATCCCGAAGAGCAAGCACGGCGCGTCGAGCGGAATGGCAGGCTGGGCAGAGGAGCACTCAAAATTCGGCAAGAATGACATTCTCGTGTCCTTTCTCGCTCCCAAAGGTACTCTCAGGCGCGGAGATGCTGACGGACATTGGATCACGCACGAGGCGATCCCGCTTGACCGCGCCATGCTACAGGTTGTCTCGGGGGACCTCAAGCCGCGATCAGAGATAGAGGCATCATTGTCTGCCATCAAAAACGCGCGTAAACGCCTCTACGCGGCCATTAAGCCCGGCGCCATTCTACGTGGACACGGCTCCGGCATCTGGCGGGACTTCATCGTGTATGAGAAGAAAGGACGGCGGTTCGTTATCGGGCCGTATGTCCCAGATGGCTATCAGGTCGCCGATCTGACCAGCCGGCACAGACCATCGGAC
>JAGPGE010000028.1 GCA_018056145.1 Armatimonadota bacterium | reverse complement strand
GGCCCCAGCAAGCAGAACGTCTACCAGAACTCCTGGACGCTCAAGTATGACGACACCCGCAGCGTCGGCAATGCCATGCTGACTCAGGGCGTGGGCGACACCGCAACCGGGTTCGTGGACTACAAAATGTGGTACCGGGTTTCCACCGACGGTGGGAACACCTACACCGACCTTCGCCCGATCATCCAGCAGGGCGAGCAGTATTCCCCCATGCACCCCATTGAGTACGTCTACGTGGGCAAGAACAGCTTCTGCTATGCGACGATTCCGGGCATCATACTCAAGATGACCAACGGGCAAATCATCTTCCCGTGCTACTATGCGCCCCTTGACGCCGAGGGCAATTACTACAACCCCCTAAACGCCTACACTTTCTCGCGGGTCTGCTGCCTGATCGGCACCTGGAATGAGGCCGGCGACGACCTCATCTGGGATGTGAGCGAGCCGGTGATCCTGGAGCCGGAACAGGCGTCGCGCGGCGCGGGCGAATGCGCGATAATCGAACTCGCAGGCAAGCCCGGGCATATCTTCATGGTGATTCGCGGCTCCAACGAGCCCAACCCAACGGGCAAGATCCCGGCGTGCAAGTGGAAAACGCTTTCCACTGACTACGGCAAGACCTGGTCGAAGTGCGAGCCTTTTACCTTGCAGGATAGCGAGACATTCCTGTCGCCGGCCTCGTGCTCAAGTCTCATCCGAAGTTCGAAGACCGGCAAGTGTTACTGGGTGGGCAATATCAGCCGCACGCTGCCCAGAGGCAACTGGCCCCGGTACCCGCTGGTCATCGGAGAAGTCGACGAGGAAACCCTCTGCCTGCGCCGGGAGACGGTCACCATCATCGACGACCGCAATGCCGAGGACCCGCCAGACATGCAACTTTCCAACTACAACCTCATCGAAGACGAGCAGACAGGGGAGTTCGTGCTCAGTCTGAACCGGTGGAACCCCGATCCCAAAGCTCCGGGAGCGGGAACGCATACCTACGTCATCCGCGTTGAGTGAAGTCTCAGTCGAACCGGCCCCGGGGGGCCCCGCTTGGGTCCGGCGGCGTGCGTGCCATGATACCCTCCGGAGGAACCAGACCGTGAACCAACCGTCCTGCGAGGTCGACCTCGACCTGCTCAAGCTGATGGTCGAGGCGATCCCCGTGCCCCTGTTCATCATTGACGACAACCTGCGAATCCTGTACGCGAACCCGATGGGCATTGAGATGCTCTGCCACGACCGCAAGGTCCTCATCAACCGGCGCTGCGGCGAGGTCTTCTACTGCACCCACTCTCTGGAGACCGAGGGCGGCTGCGGGCGAGACAAGCACTGTCGCGACTGCGCGATCCGCAGGGCCGTGAAGGAAGCCTGTGCAACCGGCGGGGTGTCACGCGGCACGGCCTACATCAACCGCGCCGCCTGGGTGACCGATGCATACACGCATTGCCTCGTCACGGCGTCGGGTTTCACCTGGAACGGCAGGCGGCTCGCCACTCTCACGCTGCAGGATGTGCCAGAGTTCGTTGAGCGTTCAGGCCTGGTGCCAATCTGTGCGTGGTGCAGGAAGGTCCGAGCCCCGGAGGGAGAATGGCAATCCCTCGAAGACTACCTGAGCGACCAGTTGAGGGTAGGCGTGACCCACGGCATGTGCCCCGATTGCGCCGCAAGGTTAGCGGCCGGGGATGAGAATACGTGAGGCTGCGGGCTGCGGGCGCGGCGAAGTCCCTGGTATCCGGGAGAGAGAACCATGCTCGAGAAACAAGACCTGTTCCGCGCGGGTGAGTACGGGTATCACAACTGCAGAATCCCGACCCTCGTGGTCTCGCCGGGCGGCGCGCTTGTGGCCACCGTGGAAGCCCGGCGGGGGCACGGCGGCGACTATGACGACAGCGACCTGTGCATGCGCCGCAGCACCGACGGCGGCATGACCTGGGGCGCGCCCACGGTCCTCGCATCCAACGCCGACTACGGCCCGGGCCCCATGAACAATTGCTCCATGGTGGCCGACCGCGACACAGGCGCGCTCCATGCGCTCTTCTGCCACGACTACGCCCGGGTTTTCCTGTGCCACAGCGGTGACGACGGTGGGAGTTTCAGCCCCCCGGAAGAGATCACCGGCACCTTCGATGAGTTCCGCTCCGACTACCCATGGACCGTCTGTGCCACGGGGCCCGGTCACGGCACCCAACTGCGCAATGGGCGTCTGATCGTGCCCGTCTGGCTGTCCGAGGGAACCGGAGCGGAGTTCGGCGCAGGCCACCGCGGCCACAGGCCCTCAGCGGTCACCCTCATCTACAGCGACGATCACGGGAAAACCTGGCAGCGCGGGGAGATCGTCTGCCGCAACGCAGACCAGGTTGCGGGACACGAAGCGATAGACCCCAGCGAAACGGTGATGGTGGAACGTGCGGATGGTTCGGTGCTGTTCAACATGCGTAATGACGGGGGCTACCCGCGCCGGCTGACTGCGATCAGCCCGGACGGGGTCGCGAATTGGAGCAGCTTCCGGTGGGATGAGGCGCTGCTGGAGCCGATCTGCATGGCCTCCATGGTGCGCCACAGCTGGCCCACGCCGGACGGCCCGGGAATCATCCTGTTCGCCAACCCGGACAACCTCGAGAAGGAGTTCGCGACCTGGGCTTACGACCGCAAGCGCGTGAGCGTCAAGCTGAGCTACGACGACGGCGAGACCTGGCCAGTCTCCCGGGTACTGGAAGACGGCCCGTCCGGGTACTCGGATCTGCAGGTACTCCCGGACGGGACCGTGCTCTGCTTCTACGAATGCGGGCGCGTCACCGACGGAGGCGATGACCGCTCCGTGCGCCTGGCGCGCTTCGACCTGGACTGGCTGCTGCGCGCATAGGTTGCGTGCTGTGACCTGCCTTACTGGGTCTTCAGGCCGTACTTGTACAGCATCTTGATGAAGGACGACAGGTCGCCCGCCACCGTCTCGGTGCCCACCGGCGTCCTGGATAGCCCCTTGCTGCAGGTCAGCGAGTTGATGACGGACTCCACCTCGCTGGCCGCCATGCCGCCCGCATCCAGACTCTGTTCGGCCAGGCGCATCTGGTCGATAGCCTGCTGCAGCCGCGGCGGAACCAGTGCCCTCGCCTGCTCCGGCGTCAGCCCCTTGGACTTCGCGATGGCATCCAGGTACGGCTGCACGTGGCGATCGAACTCCTTCGTCGCCTGCCGCATGCCCTCGGCCAGTTCGCGCTCGGCCTCCATGATCCTCCCGGCTTCCCTCAGCTTCTTGGCCTTCTCAACGCGCTCCAGCACCTTGAGCGCCGCCGTGTCGCCGAGGTCGTCGGCGTGCCCAGCAAGCTCTCTGGCGATGGCCATGGCCTCCTCGTCCCCGGCGGCCGCGGCGGCCAGAATCTCCCCGGTCTCCTTGTTCACGAGCCGCTGCGGATCGACCTTCCCCGTGTTGTACGTCTCGGGGTTCCAGCGCCCGGTGATGGCATGGTCGAGGTCGTCCACCCCCAGTTCCGCGCCTCCCATGTACTTCCCGGTTACGGAGCGCAGGTTCTTGTCGTAGATTGGTTTGACGATGTCATGGTGCACATCCTGCAGCTTCTGGATCGTGCCGTCGGGGCGCTTGCGGCACACCTCGTACCATACGTCCCGGTCACGCCCGACCTTGGCGGCCTTGTTGCCCGTGATCTGCCTGGCTCGCACGAAGATCTGCTCTTCGGGGCAGTTGAGCTTCTGCGCATAGTGCGACACGGCCTTCTGCACACCGGGCGAGTTGCGCAGTTCCTTGATGGTCTTCATGTCCACCAGGCGGTTCTGGGCGGTGATGGTCCGGTTCACCCGCAGCCGCAGGGAGTCAGGGATCTTCGGGTTGTTGATCAGCGCCTGTGCTGTCTTGTTCTGCTGAAGCTGGGCCACCAGCTTGCGGAACTCCTTGCGGTCGGTGGTCTTCGCGATTCGGTCGATCAGCCTGTTCGCCATCTTTTCGTCGACCTTGCGCATGAGCCGCTCAGCCGTGCGGGCCGCCTCTCGCTGCCGGGCAAGCGTGATTCCACTGGCCTTCGCGGCGTTGGATGCCCGGCCCCCCCACAGGTGTCGCTCCTTGGTGAGCCCCTCCCAGATCCATTTCAGGCCCTGGTGCAGGTTCGCCTGTTCCATCCCCAGGACTTGCGCGAGCTTCGCTTCACCCGCCGCTCCCCACAGGGCCGCCTTGTTGCCGATGGCCGCCAGGATCTGCCGGCCCTTCACGGTCTGGAGGGCTTTCGCGATCCCGTATGGCCCGATGGTGAACAGCGCGTTGAACGCCATCCGGCCGGCGGTGATCTGCTCGCCGGACAGACTCTCGCCGTTGTAGCCGAAGTAGGCCACGCTGTCGAAGACCAGACCGGCCGCGGGCAGCATGCTGATGGCCTGCTCGGTAATCTTCTGGTTGGCCTGGATCTGGATGATCGCTGCTTCAGCGGCCTCCTGAGCAGCCTGGTCAAACTGTCCCAGAGCCTCCAGACGGGCCTTGACGCCCGCCGCGATCATCTCCGGGTCGCCCGATGCAAGGAGCTTCAGCATCCAGGCGTCCGCGGCGTTCTTCATCTTCTCCTGCCAGTCCTTGTCCTTGGCCGGGTCACCGGTCGGCCCGCTGCTCAGGCCGAAGGACTGCAGCCAGCCGGGAAGCTCCTCGGGCGACTGCACCCTCCCGGCCCGCTCCCGCATGACCTTCCACATCTTCTCGATGTTGGTTGTGTCCACGCCCTGCATTTTCAGGCGCGCCAGGAGCTTACCCATCTCCTCGAAGAACTCCTTGGAGCCGGGCTTCAGGTGCTCGCCGTAGCGCTTGAGCTTGTCAGGCAGGCGGAACTTAACACCCACCTTCGGGCGGTTCGTGCAGTACCAGTCGGACTGGCGCTGCTGGACGCAGACGCAACCGCCCCTTGGCCGCGCTGTGGGCCGCGGTGGGAGCAGGCCGGGGTCGGATCCCGGCGGCGCCTGGACCGGGGCCGCGTCACAGTCCCACTGGAACCCCGGGCCACTGGCGATCACGTGCGGTGGCACGCCCTGCTCCAGCGGCGGGACGGTGATGTCGTCGGGCAGAACCTCATCCCCGCCTGTGCCGTCGTAGACCTCGCTTTCGGTCTCAGTCTCATCCAGAGGCGAGTTCTCGAGTTCCTCCAGGATCGCGTCATCTTCGGGGCTGATTTCGGGCAACGGCTCGTCGGCGATCTCCTCGCCAGTCTCACCCTCAGCCGTTCCGCCGCCAACGCCACCGTCCCCAAGAGGCGCGCCTTCCGGCGGGATCACCTGGTTGCCGGCCTGTGAGACGTCCACAGGGCCGACGCCATCCACGTCGACAGTGGTCCCGGGAGGGCCGCCGGTCTCGCCTTCGTCTCCCGGTTCATCTCCGCCCGCAGGCTGCCGGCCCCCACCCTGCCCCTGCTCACCCGCACCACCCTGGCCTCCCGGCTCCTTGGGCTCCTCCTTCGGCTCGTCGCGCTGCTTCGTGCATTCCACGTCCACCGTTGCGCTGCCTCGCAGGCCCTTCGCGTTGGCGGCGAAGACCTCCAACGTGTTCTTGCCAAAAGACAGGCCGACAGCCACTTGCGCCCTGCCCTGAACCGGCTTCGCGGTCACCCATGGCCCGCCGTTGGAGCGCGCGCCGACAACCACGCAGTCGGGCGCACATGTCACGCGCATCTTCGCGGTCCGGCTGTCGATGCGCGCACCCGCGCCCGGTTCGTCGATCCGCACCTCCGGGGCTGCCGCATTGACGGTCACTGAACATGTCTGGGTGGCCGCATTGCCGCTGCCGTCCACGGCGCGGAAGGTCAGCCGGTGCTGACCGGGTTGCAGGAGCGACTTCGCCTCGTATGCGCCGCCAAGGAACCCCAGCGGCGACCAGAGCCCGCCGTCCACGGACACGCTCACCCGGGCGATGCGCACGTCATCTGTGGCCTCAACCTTGAGCGGAACCACCGGGTTCTGGACCGTTGCCCCGTCGGCAGGCTCCAGCACCTTGAGTGTCGGCTGTCCCGCATCGCCGGGGACTGTGAGGGTGATATATGCCTCGTTATTGCCGGGATTTGCATCCTGCGCTGTCCCTTCCGGGTCCACGACCATGCGCAACCGGTGCTCGCCGGGGGTTGCATTCCACACAAGCCGAACGGGCGTGGAGCCGCTGGCCGGGATGTACTCGAAGCATTTGAAGTCCACTTCCGCCGGGGTCTGCCCCGGATCCGCGACCTGCAGCGATACGCCCACGCAGTATCCGGGGACCGCGCCGAGATTGCGCAGCGGAATGCTGATCGGCGCTTCGGCGCCGCCTTTCACCTCTCCCTCGGCACGGATCTCGGAAGACGACAGCGCGAAATCGGGCTTGTCCGCGACGATGCTGTTCTCTTCACGGACCTTCTGCACCGCCTCCTCCCGGGATGTTGCGATGGTCAGTGCGCGGGTGTTGGTAAGCCGCGCGTTGAGCTGGAAGTTGCTGCTCACCACGTAATGCCCGCCGCGCAGGTGGGTGGACTGTATCTCCACCACATTCCCGCTGGGGGACCCGTCGGCTCCGAACTGGATGGCCGTCGGCGGCACCTTGAAGGTGTAGTTGCCCTCGGGTAGCATGTCCTGCAGCCTGCCGACCACCGTGCCGTTCATTACCACGTCAACATTGTGTTTTTCGTAGCTATCGCGAGAGCCCGGCAGCTTGAAATCCATTTCCAGCCAGGTCTCCAGCATGTTCGTGCGGTCCCAGCCGGTCTCGGTCTTGATGCCCGAGTAGTCGAACTGCCCGTCATTGCCGATGTCCGCGTGGACGAAGTCCACCTCGCCATTCCCGTCGGTGTCATCGGCCACCCACGTGATGCCCTCGATCTCATCCACCACGTTCCAACGGTCCGGCCTGCCGTCGCCGTCAGTGTCTTTCGGGGACTGCTTCGCGGACCAATCCACCACCGACGGGTTCAACAGCGCCCCGGCCAATGCCCGGGCACCCATGAGATCCGAATCATCGTAAGCTCCCGCGTCCCCGGTGTCGGTGGGCGCGAGATCCACCGCATACACCTGCTCGCCTTCCTTCAGCGCCAGTTCAACGGGGTGAGAGGTGGGCTTCCGCAGGGCGGAGGCGATCACGTTGCCCTTGACGCCGGTGTAGCCCTCGAACAGCACTGGGCGCGCGAGCACTTCCATGGATTGCCCGGCGGGGAAGACGCCGTGGTCCACCGCTGGATCAACGGCCAGTCGCTCGTTGTCGCTGGCAAGAGAAAGGTCGGTCAGGTTGTCACCCGCATTGGTGAGCCTGAGCTTCATCCCCGTTCCGGATTCATCCGGGCCAAGCTCCTCCCAGACCAGCTTGACTTCGGGCAGGCGCACCTCGACCGCTACCTCCGCCTCGTCTGAGTACCCGCTATCCGAGGTGATTCGCACCGGGACCGTGTGATTGGGGGTGCAGACGTCCTGGGCGCTGAAGACCAGCATGAACTCCCGCTCTTCGCCGGGCTCCAGGCTGAAAGGCTTGCCTTCGGAACCTTCGCCCACGAAGCCCAGGAGCAGGTCAGGATCGGCGGGCCTGCCGCAGACGAGCTTGACCATCATCGGCTGCTCAGCGTGATTGCGCACGGAGATCGGCACGCGCTGGTCGTAGTCTCGGTTGATCGTCGCGCCATAGCGCGTGCGGCCGAAGGCCAGGCCCTTCACCCGGGTCACGGTGCGCACCGGCCCAGGTTCTCCCCGCCCGATGGGCTGGAACTCGTACGCCTGCCCGGCTTCGAGGCCCGTCAGGAGAACTGCGTGCTCCCGGCCATTGTCCCCCACTGCGTCCTGCCAGGCCTCATCGCCCTTGGCACGGTAGCGGACCCGCGTTGGCCCGAAGTCCCGGCCGATCCAACTCACGCGGACCGCATTGCCGGTAACCACGGCGGCATCAGTGGGAGTGAGGTCGAAGTACTCCGACACGCTGAACTCCCGCTTCACCGTTGTCTGCAGGCCACTTTCGTCAGCGGCGGTCACGGCGAGGGTGTGCTTCTCGCCCATCAGATCGCGCCAGGGAATGTGCGCTTCGAAGGGCGGCGCGTAGTCGGTCTCGATTGCGCGGCCATCGACGCTGAAGGACACACGGGCGATCTTCGCGCCGGACCAGCTCATGGCCCGGGCCTGGGCGGGAATGTCCGCATCCACCACCTGCCCTTCGCCGGGGTTGTCCACACGCACATAGACGCCCTTACGGCGCTTCGGCCCAATTGCTTCGACCCAGATCGGCATCCGGGTCCTGGCGCCCTGTCCCGTCTCCATGACCACTGTAGCCTTGTACAGGCCCTCTGCCGGATAGCGGAACGTCGCAGGGGCATCCGCCGGGATGTCCACATCGGGAGTGCCGTCCGAGTTGGCATCCACCTGCACCGCGGCGGCACGCTGGGCATTGCCGAGCTCCGCCCGGGCGAAGCTGACCAGCGTCGGGTCGAAAGGATCGGCCTGCGCCGTCACACGGTCAGCGCCAATGGGTCTGTCCTCCAGGTCGAACTTGACGAATCCCGGTTCCGGAGACGCGCCATTGTCACCGAAATCCTGTATCCGCAGCCGGTACCGCGTAGCGCCCTTGGCCTCCAACTCCGTGTGGAAACCGCCGGTGATGCCCCACTCCGCAAGCTGTTCCCCGGTGCGGTCGTCAAACAGGAACGCCCGCACCCAGAGCGTCCCTGGTTTGTTGATGGTGATCCGAAACTTGCCCTCGTTGGCCATGTTAAACACAAAGTGGTCCTTGTCGCCCCGTTGATCGAGGTAGAACGCCTGCGCCTCGCCGGGCGCGAGAGTGCGGATCGGGTCTGTGGCCAGGGGCTCCTTTTCCTGTGGCTCGGCGCGCTTGAGGACTGCCCGGACGGAGTAAGGACTGGGGTGGCTGCCGTTGTCGCCGAATTCGCGAACGACCAGGAAGTACTGGCCCGACGCCAGCGGGATTTCCCAGTTGGCGCCTCCGCCGGTAACGCCCTGCTCCGCGATCTGCTCCCCCTTCTCGTTGCAGAGAATCAGACGTGTCCAAATCGGGTGTGGCGGGTGCTCTACCAGGAGGACGCCGGGGAAGTCGAGTTGGATCTGGTACCAGTCATCATCACCCGTGGGCAGAATGCTGGCCCGTACCCATTCGCCCAGCTCAAGAGGCGATGCGGTGGCAGCAGTGTCGTTCCCGCCCATGGTCTCGAGTTCGTCACACGGCTCCATCCACGCACTTAGGGTGTAAGGGTTAGGGCTGGAGCCGTTGTCGCCGAGGTCGCCGACCCGGATGTACACGGTCTTCGGGCCGTCCACCTCGAAGACGGCCTCCTCGGGCCCTTCGTTCGGCTGCCCGTGCTCCGCGAGCACAGTCCCGGTGCCATCCAGAACCTTCGTACGCATCCAGATCTCAGGAGGCTTTACGAGGCGGGCATGCACCCTGCCCGCGCAGGGGATCGTCAGGGTGTAGAAATCCACGTCCCGGTTAGGGAAGACGGTGTTGGACACTGATTCGCCCAGTGCCAGCGTCCTGATCGACGCGACTCGCCCTTCGGGCTGCACGGTGTCGTCGAGCAGGTCATCCTCGATCATTTCCATGCGCATGGTGTAGGGCTCAGGGGAAGATCCGTTGTTGCCGAAATCCATCATGCGCACGTAGTAGACGCCGGGCGCGAGCTGAATGTCTCCCAGCCCGCCGGACGGGTGGCCCCAGTCAGCGATTACCTTGTCCCGGTCATCCATCACCTGGACTCGGCGCCATATTGTGGTGAACCGCGGTGTGGAGAACCGCACCACGGATGGCCGCTTCACCTCGAAGCGGAAGTAGTCCAGGTCGCCACGCGGCGCAATATATCCGCGCACTTCCTCGCCGGACCGGATGTTGCGGGCCTGCATGACCGTGTCATTGGGCTCGAACGGATCCGGGATCCAGGTGCAGACCACCCGGAAGAAGGTATCGGTCAGCACTTCGGCGTTGTTGCTGAACTGTTCGAAGCAGACGATGTAGTCGCCCGCGGGCAGTTCGCCGCACTCGTGAGACCGGGCGGCGTCACCACCGGGAAGCCCCTGGTCGGCGATCACTGTGCCGTCCGGCTTCAGGAGCTTGATGCGCGACCACTCGGTGCCCACGTGTGTTTCCAGGCGCACTCTTGCCGGGATGGGCAGGCGGAAGCGAAAATGGTCCCTGTCTCCGGCGGGCTGGATCTTGAGCTTCACGGGAGCGCCCGTGACGACCTGCTGGGCCGAGGCGATCTCGTTGTTCGGCTCCCGCTCCTCGATCACTCCATTGGGGTTCACACGCACTTCCACAATGCCTGACCCGATCGTGGCCGGCACCGCGGTGGGCTCGTGGCCGCCGGCCTCGACGTACACCGTAACCTGTGGCCGGCACAGCGCGACAGTCGACGTTCGGATGCGCCGCCCAGCCCAACCATGTGCCGGCTCCTCATCGTTGTAGCCGTGCTTGCCCCCGAAGACCCAGGGGTCATCCGCGAGATCGAGGTTGATCCTCCCCCCGACGTTCGGGTCTCCGCGCATGTACAGCTCCGACCATCTGCCGGTGAAGGTCTTGCCCTCCCGGGACAGCGCGCCCTGCATCTCGCCCTGCCAGGGCAGGAACCTGCCCAGTGCGCCGTCGCCGTCGCGCTCAAAGGACAAGAAATAGCCCGGATCGCACCACCAGGTCCCGATCATCGTGTCAAAGGGGTCCTCGGTGTCCCAGTTGATTCGCCCGACCTTCAGGCCGACGAGGCTAACGCTGCCATCGCCGCCGGTCTTGCCCCTGGCGATGACACCGTGGGGCCAGGCTTCAGCAACAGTCACCGTTGCGCCAGGCACAGGGGTGCCGGAAAGCGCGTCCTTGACCACCACGACGATGCCGGCCTCGTCGCTCTCTCGGGTGAGGGTGTAGGTCGGTGCCTGCATTTCCGGCTGGATGTCGGTCTCGAAAGTCCCCGTTGCACAGCCTGGAGCGGAGACCTCGACGGAGTATGCTCCCGCGGGCACCTGGAGCACCGTGAACGTGCCGTCCCAGCCGGTCACCCACTCGTAGTTGCCCTGCACCGCTGACACGACTTTGACGGGCTTCATCTTCAGCCGTGCTCCGGCGATGGGCCTGCCGTCATCGATCACAACTGTGCCGGTGAACCGCACCGGCGCCACCGGGGTCAGCAGGATCTCCAGGGGCTCTCGCTGGCCCAGGGGGAGCGTGAGCACGCGCGTGAGTCTGTTCCAGCCAATATGCTCGATGCGCAGCACCTGCTTGCCGCCGGGCACGCCGTCGAAGGTCACCGTCCCATCCGGCAGCGTGGTGCAGACCCTCCCGCCAAGCGTGACCGCGACGCCGCCGATAGGCGCCTGATCCTGGGCGGACTTGACGGTGACGACCATCGGTCCGGGGGATACCGGATGATCCGCCGCGAACACCGCAGCCGGGGGTACCGTGATCAGAACTGCAAGGAGGAGTGCAAAGAGGGGCGACAGGCGGCGGCTCAGCATGGGGCTAGACCTCCATTGCGGACTTTCGTCGCGTCATTACTCGTCGAAAGGACAGTCCCGGTAGGGTATTTCGGCAAAAGTCTTCAGAAGACCTTTGCGCCGTAGAGATAACCTCGCCTCAGGGCCGCCCCAAGACCAGCACACGGGAATCTGCTGGCTCAAGCGTTGTCTCGAACAGCTGCGCGGCCGAGACCCTCTCGCCCGAGTGATACTCGCTCCCGGAACCCAGTTCAGCGGGGACATCAATGCTGAGCGATACCGGCTTACTCTGCGGGTCCATGGTGCAGATCAGGCTGACCTCAGCATACCGCAGGACCTGAACCTGAGCCGCATCGTGCCCCGGAAATGTCTCTCTGCAGCCCGCCAGGAACGCTTCCTCCCAATCGGCCGCCAGGCGTGTCGTCTCCGCCATCGCGGCCCAACTGGGACCATCCGGGCCGGTGCGTTCGTACACGAGCGCGCCGCCGGTGCTGTCCAGCACGGTGAGCAGGAGCCAGGCCTTTGTCAGCGGCGCAACCGGCGTGAGGATGGAGCGCTCGTAGGGCGTCAGCAGCGCCCCGCAGGTGAGAGGGATGCCTGTTGGCCCCCGGATGCCGCGTCGTCCTCGAGCCTCTTGACCTGGAGGTCATCGGGCGCCTTGTGATAGGACTGCGCGCTGCCCGTGCTTGTCTCGAAATCTTCCAGGAACTCCTGCGCTCCGCACACGCCGGCAGACAGCAGCAGCACGCCCGCAGGAAGGCAGCCCCTCATGGTCCGGCCTCGGATCACTGCTTTCAGCGCGGGAGGAAACCTTTTGGGGCGTAGATCTCCCTGTGGGGGGCATCGCAGCCCTCCCGGCGTCTGCCAAGGAGTGGTGGCGTCCGGCGGCGAACAATGGTTCTGTTCATGATTGCGGCTTTCGCCACCCCGTGGTTACGGGCTTGGCCAGTCGCTGTCACCCAGTCACTCCAGACGGGGGAGATGGACCTGTGCACGAGGAGGTGTTGAGATGTCGGGCGCAGATGATGCAGTCATGCCTGGGGCCAGGGGGGGACGCCGGCGCAGCTGGCTGATGGCGACTGTAGTCATTGTGGGCATTGTCCTCACCGGTCTTGCAGCCCGTCAGGTCTGGCGTGCTGAAGACCGTGACATGCGACAGGCGGCGTTGACCGAAGCCCACATCGCCGGGAGCGCGGTGAACTGGCGCCACATCGAGCGTCTCAAAGGATCCACGGCGGATCTGGGCACGGCTTCCTACGCGAGACTCGAGGAGCAATTGCGCCGGGTCCGGAAGATGCATCCTCGCTGCCGGTTCGCATACATCCTGCGGCGGCTGAGTGACGGCACGGTGATCTCCCTGGTGGACTCGGAGGCTCCCGGCAGTCGAGACTACTCGCCACCGGGACGGCTCCTGCCTGCCGTGGATGCGAGCATCGTCCGTGCATTCGTCGCCGGACAGGGAAGCACCACGGGTCCCGTGCGCGATCGCTGGGGCGTCTGGATGCGCTCAATCGTTCCCCTGACTAACCCCGAAAGCGGTCAGATCATTGCTGTCCTGGGCATGGACGTGGACGCTCGGGACTGGAACTCCACACTTCTGGCGCGCACAATCGGCCCGGTGGGCGCGGTGATGCTGACCGGGCTGATCGTGCTCATCCTGTTTGCCTCCAGCCTGAAGACCCAACGTGAAAACCGCGAGCTAGCACTGTACGCATCTGCTCTTCAGGAGAGTGAAGAGAGGTACCGCCTCATCGTCGAGACCGCCAATGAGGGCGTCTGGGCCATGGATAGAGAGATGCGCACGACGTACGTCAACCGCCAGATGGCCGATTTCCTCGGCTACTCGCCCGAGGAGATGCTGGGCCGGCAGGTGGAAGAGTTCATGTTCGAGGAGGACCTTGAGGAGCACGCACAAGAAATGGCGCGCCGAACCCGCGGTGAGTCTGGGCGCTATGAGCGCAGATTCCGCCACCAGAATGGCTGCGAACGTTGGATGGCCGTGTCCGCGACGCCAATCATCGATGCGGCTGGCCAGTTTGCGGGCTCCTTCGCCATGCTGATGGACGTTACTGAGCGCCGTCAGGCAGAGGAGAAGCTGTTGCTGCAGGCGCTTGTGCTTGACCAGATACACGACTGCGTCACCGTCACGGATCTGGAGGGCGTGGTTACTTACGTCAATGACGCCGTGGTCACCACCCTGGGCCTCCCGCGCGAGGAACTGATCGGTAGGAGCGTGCGCGAGTATAGCGAGGACCCGGAGCGGGGTGCGCCCCAGGCCGAGATCATCGAGCGGACGCTGCAGGACGGAGAATGGCGGGGCGAAGTCGTCAACATCACCGCCGGCGGTGATGCCGTCCTCCTGGGCTGCAGGACGCGCCTAGTTCGTGACCTGTCCGGGAAGCCCATCGCCATGTGCGGTATCTCGACGGACATCACCGACCGGAAGCGTGCCGAGGAGGCGCTGCGGCAGAGCGAGGAGCGTCTTCAGAGCATCCTGCGCGTGGCGCCGGTGGGGATCGGCGTCGTCCACGGACGGGTCTTCAGAGAAGCGAACCCGAGGGTCTGCCAGATGACCGGCTACTCCCGCGAGGAACTGATCGGCCAGAGTGCGCGAATCCTGTACCCGACCGAGGAAGAGTTCGAGTTCGTGGGCGCCGAGAAGTACCGGCAGATCGCGGAGAGTGGCCTGGGAACCGTTGAGACGCGCTGGGTCACCAAAGACGGCCACATCATTGACGTGCTCCTGTCCTCCACACCCACCGACCCGGAAAACGAAGCCCTCGGCGTTACGTTCACCGCCCTCGACATCACCCAGACGAAGCAGGCCACCGAGGCCTTGCGCAGGAGCGAAAACCTCCTGCGCAGAGCTCTTGAGGTCCTGCCGGTCGGTCTGTGGATCGCTGACGCTGCCGGCAATCTTCTCAGTGGAAACGAGGCCGCACGCAGGATCTGGGGCGCACAACATCTGGCGCGACGCGACGAGTACGGGGCTTTCAAAGCGCGCCGGCTTCCCTCGGGCGAGGTGGTCGGGCCTGATGACTGGGCTATTGTGCGCACCCTCACCGAGGGCGCTACGGTGGTTGATGAGCTGCTCGAGATCGAGACATTCGATGGCCGTAAGCGCATTGTCTACAACTCGACTGCACCTGTTCTCGACGATAGCGGCAAGGTCGAAGCAGCGATCATCATCAACCAGGACATCACGGAGCGCGCGCTTGCCGAGGAGGCTCTGCGCGAGAGCGAGGACCGCTACAGGGTCATCACGGAGACCAGCCCTCTGTCGATCATGCTGCTGCGCGAGGACCGGGTGGCTTTTGCCAATCCCACCGCCGTACGCACCCTGGGGCGCTCGGACATGTCCGAGCTTCTGGATGTTCATGTCGGGGAACTGTTCCGGGCGGACGACATCGCGCGAGTCAATGACTGCCTCAACCGGGTACCGAGCGCTCAACACGACATGCCTGTCCCAATGACCATAGTGCGGCACGACGGCTCCGTCGTTCACGTCGAGGCCGTTGCTTCGTACATTCAGCTGGCAGATGGTCCCGCGGTCCTGGTGATGGCCGTGGACGTCACCCGGCGCAGGCGGGCCGAGACCCAGGCGGAGCAGCTCAAGTCCGTCTTCGACCAGGCGCTCTTCGGGGCTGCCATCGCAGACCTTGATGGCCGGCTGACTTACATCAATGCTGCGATGGCGCACGAGCACGGTTATGAGCCTGAGGAGCTGCTGGGACAGACAATCGCGCGACTGCACACCAGCGAACAGATGCAGGGCGTGAGGGACCAGTTGGATCAGATGCTCCGGGATGGACGGTTCCCAGCAACCGAGATCTGGCATCTGCACCGCGACGGCCACACGTTTCCGATGCTCATGACCGGCGTCACTCTCTACGACGAGGAAGGGCGCCCCACTGCCCTCGCAGCTACTGGCATCGATATCACGGACCGAAAGCGGGCTGAAGATTCCGCGCGTCTGGCTACCGTGGGGCAACTCGCGGCGGGTGTCGCGCACGAGTTCAACAATCTGCTGGCCAGCCTCCTGCTGGGGGCTGAACGGGCGATGTTCAGCCGGAACCCGCTGGACTACGAACGCCTGGCGGAGATGACCCGCAGGCAGGCGCTGCGCGGCGCCGATATCTGCAGGGGTCTCTCGGCTTTCAGCCGCCCTCCAGACCTGAAGCGTGAGCCGGTCCACATTGAGACGCCCATCGACTGTGCTCTTTCGCTGGCGGATCACCAGCTGGATGTCGCGTGCGTCGAGGTGGTGCGCAATGTGAGCGCCGACAGCCCGCGCATCCTCGCCGACGCGGGACAACTCGAGCAGGTCTTCGTCAACCTCTTCATCAACGCCGCGCACGCGATGCCCAACGGCGGGACGCTCACCATCACCACTGAGCATGCCCCGGCGGAGCGCGGGCCTGGGCAGGTGGTTGTCCGGGTCGCCGATACAGGAGTGGGCATGTCGCCGGACCACCTCCGCCGGGTGTTCGAGCCCTTCTTTACAACGAAAGGGCGCCTGGGCGAGAGCGACGTGCCAGGAACAGGCCTGGGCCTCACGGTTTCCCACGGAATCGTGACGGCTCACGGGGGGACCATTGTCGCTCGCAGCGAAATCGGCGAGGGGACGACATTCGAGCTCACATTCCCGGGCTACGACCCCGGGGAGACCGAGACAACGCCCATGGCTGCCGCACGACCGGCCAGTTCGGCTTCCACGGCGGTCGGGGGCATCCTCCTGGTCGAAGATGAGCCAGACGTCCGCGACACACTCGCCGCGGTCCTGCGGCAGTACGGCCACAGGGTCCGTACCGCCGGGTCCGCGCCGGAGGCGATCCGCGAGCTGGATGAGGGACAGTTCGACATCGTCCTGACGGACCTGCTCCTGCCCGGTGGTGGTGGCCGCGCGGTGCTCCAGCATTGCTCACGTCGGGCCCGACCGGTGCCTGTAGTTGTCGTGACTGGGCAGGATAGCGAGAATGCCGACAAGAAGGTGCTGCAGATGGGCGCCCGGGGCTACCTGCGCAAGCCCGTCACCGTCCAGCAGATGCTCGCAGAGATCCGCCGCGTGCTCGATGAGGAACGCGCCGGTGCGGAGCCTGACTGCAATGTGTAGATGCGATCCTCCGCTGTGGGGAGCAGGCGCGTAGCCGCCAGAATGGAGACCAGAATGCCCTCAAAAGCCCTGCCCCACCCGGACGTTCAGCTGGCCGGCGGCCTGTTTCTGGACCGCTTCCATCTCAACCGCGCCTACGTTGCGAGCCTCACGCAGGAGAACCTTCTACAGAACTTCCATCTAGAGGCCGGTCTTCGCCAGTGGACGATCCGCTGCTCACACCCGGCGCACCCGCCGGACCTGGGCGAAGGCCGGCACTGGGGCTGGGAGTCGCCCACCTGCCAGGTGCGCGGGCACTTCCTGGGCCACTGGCTTTCCGCCGCCGCGCAGATCTGGGCAGCCACGGGTGACGCTGCGCTTAAGATGCGCGCCGAAGCCGTGGTGACCGAACTCGCAGTCTGCCAGGAGCGCAACGGTGATGGCTGGCTCGCGGCCTTCCCACCGAAGTACATGGACTGGCTGGCCCAGGGCAGGCCAACGTGGGCGCCGCAGTATGTACACCACAAGACCCTCATGGGCCTGACCCACATGCACGCCTTCGCTGGGTCAGACCTGGCCCTTGAGATCGCGGGGCGTTTCGCCGACTGGTTCCACCGCTGGACAGGGCAGTTCAACCGGGAGCAACTCGACGACATCCTCGACGTCGAGACCGGCGGGATGCTGGAAGCCTGGGCGGACCTGTACGGGATCACCGGAGAGCGCAAGTATCTGGACCTTATCGAGCGCTACACACGGGGCAGGCTCTTCGACGCCCTGCTTGAGGGGCGGGACCCGCTCACCAACATGCACGCCAACACCACCATCCCCGAAGCCCACGGCGCGGCGCGCTGCTACGAGGTGACCGGGGATGAACGCTGGCGCAGCATCGCCCAGGCATACTGGGACTGCGCGGTGACCAACCGGGGCGCCTACTGCACCGGCGGGCAGACATCGGGCGAGATCTGGACGC
>JAGPGE010000596.1 GCA_018056145.1 Armatimonadota bacterium | reverse complement strand
CGGCGACACTGGGGCAGGGCGTGACCATGGTGCACGTCTACTGCGAGGAGGGCGGGTTCGGTGACCCGGCAACCGTGGTCCCCCGGGCTGCGTTTGATGCCGAAGTCGGAGAAGGCATCGTCCACTCTCTCGACAACGGTGTCCAGTACGAACTTGCCGCGACCTGCCTGAACGGCGACGGTGATACCTCACCCATGGGCCCGCGGGTTACGGCGTCTCCCGCCGATCTTCAGGCTCCCCGGCCGGGCTGGCTCCAGGTGATCGCCGGCGCTGCCGGCCGGGTGAGAGTTCGCTGGTGGCCTCACACGCTGGAGTTCGATCTTGCGCGGCTCCACGTGATGGCGCGCGCGGACGAGACGGCGGCGCCGTCTGAGCTGGAGACGCGGGACCTCGCGGACGTGCTGGCGTTGGATCGGCCGTTCTACTGCACGGAGCCCTGGGTGGAGTTGGATGTGGCGCTTCCCGAAGGTGCTCGCGAGATCGGCGTGTCCTGCGAGGACACCAGCGGAAATCGCGGAGAAGCAGCGTGGGTGGCTCCCGCCGCCGCCGCGGATCTCGCAACTGGGGCTCCCTGCGCTTTGTGGACCGCGCCGGCAACGGAGCAGCTCCCGACGGATGCTCCCGCGCCAGCCCAGCAGCATACCGGGTTCGACCTGCTTCTCATGCGCGGCCAGGCCAAGGGCTTCCAGGTGATGCTCAGGCCTGAGCAGGCGCTTGAGGGTGTCCGGGTGGAGTTCGAGCCGCTCCGGCAAGTGGGTGGCGACGGCGAGATCGATCCGCGATGGCTGGCATGGCATTTCGTGGACTATGTGAAGATCGACATCAACTCCCGGGCGACGCCGCGAGAAGAACTGGTCTGGTCCGGGCCCGCTGAGTACCCGGATGAGCTCGCCGATGACCTGGTGCGCGATCTTGAGGCGGGACGGCTGCAGCCGATCTACGTTCGGGTGACGGCGCCCCGAGGCATCGCGCCGGGGCGGTACCAGGGCAGGGGCTTCGTGCGATCGGTGCAGGGCAGCCGCGAGTTCGAGATCAGCGTGGAAGTATCGCCGGTCGCGTTGGCGGACAAGCCCAGGCTGCAGTTCGTGTACTGGGACTCGTGGGACGAACCCTGCCGCGAGTTCGGTGTTGAGCCGTATTCGGCTGACGGCTGGCGGGTGCTGGCCCGACACGCGCAGCTCATGCAGGCACACCATCAGAATGTGTTTGTGGCCGCCTGGAGCCGCGTGAAATCCTACCGCCTCGCGGATGGTCGACTAGTGCATGATTTCCGGCTGTTCGACCGGTACCTGCGGACTCTCATTGAGAACGGCGTCGATCGGCGCATCTGCCTGAGCCACATGGGGAGCCGCACAACGGGCGAGTGGGGCTGCCCGACCATGGGCTCGCATGGCCACGTGGTGACAGACCTGGCGAAGGGCGAGCAGTTCCAGATGGACGTCATCGACCTTCTCCCGGCGCTCGAAAAGCACATTGAAGAACTGGGGCTGCTGGACCGGTGCACGGTTCACGTGGCTGATGAGCCGATCCCGGTAAACCTGGACAGCTACCGCGAGCTGTCGGCGCGCGTGAAAGCGGCGGCCCCGAAGCTGCCGCGGATCGATGCGGTGCATGTGCCGAACCTGGAGGGCGCGCTGGAGGTCTGGGTGCCGCAGCTCAACTACTTCGAGCAGTGGCTGGACCAGTACAAGACCGCGCAGGCTGCGGGGAACGAGGTCTGGTTCTACGTGGCGTGGGTACCGCAGGGTAAGCATCCCAACCGGATGATCGACAGTCACGCCATCAAGTCGCGGGTGCTTCACTGGCTCAACGCAATGTATGACACCGACGGCTACCTGCACTGGGCACTGAACCGCTGGTCGATCCCACTGTCGTCGCTGGAGTCGCCCGGCGACCAGTACATCTGCTGGCCGAGCCGCAGGTTCGTCTCCGACAGTTCGCTGCGTTACGAGGCGGAGCGCGAGGGTCTTGAGGACTGCGAGTTGATGTTCATGCTGATCGATCAACTGGTGGAGGAGGGTTCGCCACGAGAGCAGGCGCTGGCGCAAGTGGTGGAGATGGCGGGGCCCGGAGTGCGCGGGTTCCAGGACTACTCCCGCGAATGGGCGGACCTTGAGACGGCGCGCAAGGCCATGCTGGACCGTCTGGCCGGGGCTGGTCAGTGAAGGGTGGAGCGGACGCGTGGCCCGATGACGGCCGGATTCCGCAGACTGGAGCAGCACCGGTCCCCGCGCTCCTTCTGGTGGCGGCGATGAGCCTGCTGTCCGGATGCCAACCGCGCGGGACACCGCTGGCTCCCGGGCTCGACCGGGTCCTTGACCCCGTGCCCGCGCTGAGTGTGCCCGACAGTGCGATGCGCTGGTTGGATGTCGCGGGCGCGCCCTATGAGGATGCCTTCCGCATTCCGAGATTCTACGAACCCTCGGAGCGCAGGCATGTGCGGGTGGAATGGGCTTCACAGGCGGAGACGTTCCGGGGCCGGATCATCGCGCGCGGCCTGAAGCCCAACTTCGCGTATCAGCTCAAACTCACGGGTCGAGCGGGCGTCATGCCCGGAGACTCGACGCCCGAGTCGCTTGCGAGCCGACGCCTTGGGAAACTGGGGCGATGGTGGGCGATGGATGACGGCTCCAATCTTGCCGACGGCGAAGTGGAGATCTGGCTCAAGGCGGGCAGGGATATCCGCGGGTACATCCTCTTCGACTTCTTGGTGACTGACCGCGATGGCGACTGCATCCACGACTTCGCCCTGGACAGCAGCTACCACGTCCTGTGGCGGTCGGATCAGCGCAAGCGGCACCGCACGGACTCGCCTCACCGCGAGGTGCGCGTGGACCGGGGACAGTACGGGTACGGTCCGAGTGGCGCACCTGCCCCGGAGACCGTCCTGCTATTCGCCGAGAAGGAAGAACCCCGCCCACGCCCTGGCAATGTCGCTTTGCCGCCCGGGGAGTACCCGGTGCTGTTCAACATCACGGAAGAGAGTTTTCACGCGAACCAGAAGGCGCGGGTCGAGGACGGTGGTTTCTGGGCTCAGGTGCTTGAGGGCCCGGTAGACTTTTCGGTCGACCGCGCTGCGCGGGAGCTGAAAGCTCCCGCCGGAAGGAAGCCGGATGGGCCATGAACAAAGCCGTGCAGAGGATGTTCGGGCAGATCCCGGCGACTTACGAGCTGGCCAACACTGCGATGACGTTGGGACTGGACCGGATCTGGCGCCGGGCAGCCGCGCGGATTGCAGTCGCCCATGGCGGGAGCCGCTGGCTGGACATGTGCTGCGGAACCGGGGACATGACCCTGGAACTGCGGCGCCAGGGCGGAGATGCCCCGGTCATCATCGGCGCGGATTTTGTGCTGCCGATGCTCGAACGCGCTAGCGAGCGCGCTGCTGGTACGGGAATGGCATTCACAGCCGCGGACGCGACAAGCCTGCCCTTCGGGGACGACCAATTCGACCTCGTGACTGTGTCATTCGCGTCACGGAACCTGAACACCGGGCGGGAAGCATTCAGGGCCGCCTGGAGTGAGATGGCCCGGGTGATCAGGCCGGGCGGGGCGCTGGTGATCGTGGAGACCAGCCAGCCACCGAATCGGTTCGTGCGGTGGGTCTACCACACTTTCGTGCGTCTCACGGTGCCGGTCCTCGGCCGGCTCATCTCCGGGTCGCGTGAGGCGTATGCCTATCTCGCCCGCACGATCCCGCGGTTCCTCGATGCAGAGGAGTTCGCGGCGGTCCTGGTGGAGTGCGGGTTCGGTGAGGTGGCGGCCCACCGCATGACCCTAGGTGCGGTGGCGATACTCGTTGCGGCCAAGTAATGCCCGGGCCACCGGGCGCACACTCGGGAGATGATGCCGCGTGTCGGACCAGGCTGGACGCGAGGGCAAGGTGCGCATCGCGATGGTGGGCGCGGGGAGCATGGCCAATACCGTGCACTACCCGTCG
>JAGPGE010000595.1 GCA_018056145.1 Armatimonadota bacterium | reverse complement strand
GCGACGTAGTCGTAGCACGGTCCGCGTTCATCGAAGTCCTGGGCGTACATCGCGTACGCCAGCCCCATTTGTTTGGCATTCGACAGACAACTCGCCTGCCTTGCCTTCTCCCGTGCACGAGCAAACACGGGGAAAAGGATCGCCGCGAGAATGGCTATAATGGCGATGACGACCAACAGCTCAATCAGCGTGAAACCCTTGCGCATCGTCCGAAACCCCTTTCTGGGTGGGGCTCGAAGCCCCTACATGTAGTGGATCCTTCCTGCGTTCTCGGCAAGCACCTTCGCGTTGTGCTCGTCGCCGCCCTCCACATTGGCGCTGATGAAGACCGGCGGTATGATACCTTTCGCCAGAAGCTGCTCGATGACCTCGCACACAATGCAGTTCACCACAGTCAGCCCCAGCACACTGGACAGCGGCCCCGACCTCTGCGCGAACCCCTCGAACTCCACCGCCGCATCGCCCAGGGGGGAGCAGTTGTCGATGACCAGGTCGGCCAGCTCAAACAGGCGCTTGCCGCTAGAGTGCCGGCTGGTCACATTCCGGGAGTAATCCATGGCCGTGATGCCGATGGTCTTGACCCCCATCTCCCGCGCCGCGATGGCCATGTCCAGCACCACCGCGTTCCGCCCTGATGTGGAGGCCAGGATGAGCACGTCGCCCTCGCGCGCCGGGCTGTTGCGCAGGAGCACATCCCCGAGGCC
The DNA here is from genome assembly GCA_018056145.1 of Armatimonadota bacterium. Lineage (GTDB taxonomy): Bacteria > Armatimonadota > Zipacnadia > Zipacnadales > JABUFB01 > JABUFB01. The sequence continues at coordinate 3,241 of JAGPGE010000595.1, read as the reverse complement.
CTCGAGCCGCTCAAGCTGGGAGGTCATGGTCATCGGGCGCACCGACAGGTTCATCCCGTGAGGCGTGATTGGGTTGATGAGCATCAGGCCGCCGGTGCGGTACACCATCTCTTCGGTGAGCATGAAGGAGTGGGATGCCCCAAAGCTGAACACCTGCCGGCCATCCACGATGGCCTCAGCCACCGTCTCCGCCGCCCGGTAGATGGCCTCCTGCTGGGTCTCGCGGATCTTCTCGAGCCCCTCCTCCACGGCCCTGATGTAGGCAAGCGTCGCCATCAGTATCCCACCTTGTCCACGATCTCGGTCTCAACCTGCCGGTTGCGGTCGGCTCCGCCGTCGATGTTCGCGCTTTTCCAAATCTGGGGCTGGGCGCCCTTCGCGTTCATCTTCTCCACCACGCCGGCAACGATCATCCAGGTGATCATCGCTGCGTTGATCCCGGACAGCGGGAACAGTGGCACGTCGTAACCCTCCACCTGCATATGCCCGTCGCCGAGCGGTGCGAGGTTGTCCAGGAAGATGTCCGCGCACTCGAATAGCCGCTTACCCGACGGGTGCTTGGGCTCGACCTGGGTCGAGTAGTTGTGGGAAGAGATGACGATCACCTTGCACCCAATCTCCCGGCACTGAAGGGCAAGCTCGATCTGGGGGAATGATCGGCCGCTCACGGAGCCGATGGTGATGACGTCGCCGGCCCGAAGGTTCGAGGCATGCACGGCCAGGCGCACGGTTTCCTTCGCAACATCATAGTTCGGGTCAACCGGCGGCCGGTTGCGCAGGCAGGCCGGAACCGGGTCCTCCACCGAGAACGACCAGCGGAAGGGGCGGATGAACATGAGGCCGCCGCCGCGGTGAATCAGCTCGCGGTCGATGATGTGCCCGGTGTCATGCACATGCCATGCGCCGCCGTTCGTCACGGATTCGGCGATCATCTCCGCCGACTGGTCGATCAGCGCGAGCTGGTCTTTCTCGATGGCGTCGAAGCACTTGCGGAAACTGTTGAGCAGGTCCAGAGCCAGCAATGATCTCACTCCCGGGGAGTCTCTTGGTGGTTACTGTCTTCAGCCTCGCTCCGCAGGCGGGCGAGGAACGGTTCCTGTGTCTCGATGACGCGATTCAGCAACGCTTCCGTCCACGGCACATCCAGGGCCCGCAGCCCCACGAGACAGGCGCCCACGACGGGCCGGACCTTCGGCTGCACGGGCCGGATATCCGGCGCAACCTCTGCCGCGATCTCGCAGAGGCGCTCCCAGAAAATGCGCGATCCCTGGGCTACGCTGCCCGTTGCGACCATGTACGCATCCGACCGGGTCATGTCTAGCTCGGTGATGACCTCGACCAGCAGTTCGCCAAGCTCATCCGCTGCCTTGCGCAGCATCCGGGCGGCCACGCGGTCGCCTCTTTCGGCCTCCACATCCACCGCTCGAGCCACCGCCGCGATCTGGGTCCGGCCGACCCGGTCAATGTACAGCAGGTGAAAGACCTCGTGCAACCCGGCTACACCCATAGCCTTCGGGACGGCCTCGCGCAAGGACGTGCGCCGCGCCTCAGAGTACTTCGAGCGGAACGCCGCGCGAATCCCGAGTATCCCGATGTGGTACGCGCTGCCCTCGTCGGCAATGATCGGGCCGTTCCCGCCCAGATGCATATGCCGCCCGTCGGGCGTGCGCCCGTGGACGAAACTCCCCGTCCCAGACAGCACCAGTATGCCGTGGGTGGTCAGCGCGGTGGCAAGGCCCATGTCCGCCTCTCCACAGGGCACGAACTGCTCCGCGCACAGGTCCTGGTTGAGCCACTGGTGCAGATGTCCCACCAGACCCAGGCCAGCGATGCGGCTCAGGGGTGGCGGCGAACCGCCGGTCGCGCCGAGGATCGCGTCCTTCTGCGACTGGATAGGCACATCGGGGCCAACGTACAGGCCGTGGGTCGGCCCGCCTCTTCCCCACCCCAGCACAGTCCCGTCTTCCGCCATCAGTACGGCATCACACTTGGTACCGCCACCGTCGAGGCCCAGCACATAGCGCATCCGAGAGCATCTCACTGTCTTCGTCAATTGGTCCGGCCCAGGCAGGATTCCCCGCGTCTCGCTGGAAAACCTTCGCATGTTCCCACAAACCCGGCAAGGGAGCAAGCACAATGGGCGATCAGCGCTTTGATTTTGGCTTCTGGCATTCTCTTGACATTGAAGACTGCACCGAACGTTCGCTGGATGACTGGGCGGAGGCGGGCATCACAGTCCCCCAGTCGCCGCGCTATCAGGACACCCCAGCCCACAAGGGCAAACTGCGCTGGGTGCTGGACGCCTGCGCGGAACGGGGCATGGAGGCGATCCTCCTCGACCCCCGCACGCGGGTGCCCGGAGGGGACTGGGACAACCGTACGCCGCTGCCCGATGACTACCGAGAACGCGCCGAGGAGGCGGTCCGGGACTTCGCTGACCATCCGGGCGTGCGCGGCTACTACCTGCGCGACGAGCCACCCAAAGGGGTTCTCCGCGCCGTCTGTGATGCCCACCGGATCATGCTGGAACTCGCGCCCGACAAGCTCCCTTTCATCAACCAATTCCCCTTCCATGGCAATATCCACGAACGCTACGGGTTCGGCAGTTGGCCCGAGTATCTGGACCGGTTCGTCGAGGCTTCGGGCGCGACTCAACTAAGCTACGACTGCTACTGCCAGATGATGGAAGGGCCGTCCGAGAACCCGCTCTATTTCCAGAACCTCGAGTACATGCGGGACGCGTCCTTGCGCCACGACATCCCCTTCTGGAACATCGTCCTGGCCACGCCGCATTTCCGCTACCGCGCCCCGAGCAAGGACGACATGCGCTGGCAAATCTACACCTCCCTGGCCTACGGCTGCCGGGGTATTCTCTACTTCACCTGGTACACGCCGCTTACATGCAACTACCGCGACGCGCCTATCGACGCGCATGGCGAACGCTCCGAACGCTGGTACATGCTGCGTGACCTGCACCGCGACTTCCGGGCGCGCTTCGAGCAGGTCTACCTGGGCCTGCGCTCTGTGCGGGTGTTCCACTGGCCCGATGCCCCTGAAGGATCACGGTTGCCCGACGGGTGCGGCGTGGTCACGAGCATCCGGGGCGACCAGAGCGACGGCGAGTTCGTGGTGGGAGAGTTCAAGGACGCCCAGGAACGCGATTGGGTGATGGTGGTGAACCGCAGCCCGCGGCACTCCACCCAGGCGCATCTGACCTTCAAGCGCGACCCCAAAGCGTGGT
>JAGPGE010000027.1:10047-17544 GCA_018056145.1 Armatimonadota bacterium | reverse complement strand
AGCGCCAACGACTTCGCGAGCAAGCTCGCTCCAACAATCGCACCGAAGGTGAGCACCAAGGCCAGCACTGCTTCGGCTTCGCCGCAAGCAGTGGCACCCTTCCCCTGCACCCACTCCCTCCCTCAGAAGGTCTGACGCATACTTCCCCCGAATGATGGGTCCACACTCTGGGCCTTCCGCAATCCGGCCCATGGAGGCGGTTCCAGTGAGACTTTGCCTTGCCTGCATGCTTCTCCTTGCCCTCGGTTGCGGCTTCACAGAGTCCGCCGAAGTCACCGGCGTGCCCCGGGTCGCCCTGATCTACAGCGACTATGGCGACTTCCGGCACCGCGATGATTACGACGGCCGCATGGCCGATCTCGCCTGGCCCATGGACAAGTACGAGAACAGGGATTTCGGCAAGCTCATGGAGCGCCTGGGCGAGTACGACATCATCCTGGGCAGCGCCCTGTTCAACTACTCCAACATCCAGGACTTCGCACAGTACCGCGACCAGCTCCTGGCTTTCATGGCGCGCGGCGGGGCGATGGTCTGGACCGACGCTAACTACGAGCAGCACGTCAACTGGCTCAAGGGACTGGGCAAGGATTGGGCCGTGACCAGCCAGAACCCCGGCAAAGTGGGCATCCCCGCCGGGTACTGGGACGCCGCCCACCCGGTGTTCAGCATCCCCAACCGTATCCCCGCCCAGGGCGGCACGTGGTCCTACATGGAGGCGGGCGATGCCTGGCAGGTCATCTCAAAGGATGAGGAGGACCGCGCTACCGGCCTGTTCCGAACCCACGGGCGCGGGTACATGATGCTGACCTGCTACTGGTCCTATTCCAGGCAGCAGTTGGAGAACCTGTGGGGCGCTCTGCGGTGCCACCGTGCCGGGCTTCTGCCCACGCTGTCGGACTTCAGCACCTTCGGCCCCGGCGACAACGAGGCACGGGCTTCGGTGCGCAATATCACAGCCGATCCCCTGCCCTTCACGCTGCAAGTGACCGTCAACCCGCCCCGGGGTGAGCCGCAAACCTTCGCAGCCAATGCGCAGATTGACCCCGGCGCGACTGCGGTTGTGACGGTGACCGTGCCCCTGGAACAGCGCGGCGCGTACACCGTCGCCGCCAGCCTCCAGGGCCCGCGCGGCGAGTTCCTCAGCCTCAAGCATGACGGCCCGGTGATTCCCGACCTGCTCACCGTGGACCTGATTCGTCCCCTGTATCGCCGGTCCATCTACCAGGGCGATCCGCCGCCCGAGATCGAGTATGCCGCGCGGGTGCATCCGTGGAAGGAAGATGTGGCCAATCTCCAACTCCGCGCATGGGTGCGGCAGGGCGACGCGCCCGCGATCACCACCGGCCCGATGAACGTCGCCGACATGTCCGCCTTCCAGCCTTCTCTCAAGATCGGCAGGGCCACCGGGGAACCGGTCACGATTCATGTGGACCTCGCCCCCGTGGGGTCGGACGAGCCGGTGACTTCGAAGACATTGGAAGTGCCCGTTTTCGCCGAGAAGTCCCCGCGCGTGACCATCGACGACAACCTCGCAACCCGCATCGACGGGGAGCCCTACTTCCCCATCGCCATCTATCACGTGGGCATTGAGCACCTGCCGCGCATTCGCGACCTGGGCTTCAACAGCTTCCAGGGCTGGGGCTCGACCCTTGAGGGCGCCGGTGATAACCTGGACGCGGCCCAGAAACTCGGCCTGAAGGTGCTCCTCGAAATGTCCACCCTCCTGCGCGGCGACGAGTTCCGGCGCGACGACTTCGTGCGTATGGTCGAGACCTACCGCGATCACCCGGCGCTGCTTTGCTGGTACACGGTGGACGAGCCCGAGGGCGAGACCATGCTGGCACGTTGCCGCGAGGCCCGGGAGATTTGCATGGAGCTTGACCCGTATCACCCGGTGTATCTCGTGATGTGCAGCCCCGGCTCTTTCGAGCGCTTTGGCACAACCACCGATATCCTCGCCGTGGACCCGTATCCGATCCCGAACTCGGTGACCATGGTCTCCAACTGGATGAGGGTCGCGCAGGATGCGGTCCAGGAACGCCGGCCCATCTGGATCATCCCCCAATTGCACAATACCGCGGCATACCATGACAGGAACGCGGGGCGCTACCCGACCCCCGAGGAAGAGCGCAATATGGTCTACCAGGGGCTCATCTGGGGCGCGAAAGGCGTTGTCTACTACCCGTGGGATGACACGGTGACGGGTCTCATCCATGACCCGGCCCTCTTGGAGGCCGTCGGGAAGATCAACCGCGAACTGGCGGTCGTGGGGCCGGAGACGCTCCTTGCGTCGCGCACCGTCACCGCCGCCAACGATGAGACGAACCCCAACCTGTACGCCGCCGTGTTCCGTGGCGAGAAGCGCACCCTCGTGATCGCCGCCAGCGTGGCCGACGAGCCGCAGACAATGAGCGTGCCCGTGCCCGGCATGCCTGACAGCCAGCTTGAGGTGCTGTTCGAGGACCGGCAGATTGCCTGCGAGGCGGGGGTAGTCCGGGACCATTTCGCCCCGCTGCAGGTGCATGTCTACGCGACCCCTGCAGGCGGGTAACGCGGCTTCCTGTGGTCTTTCTCCTATCTTGCGGACTTCGACCTCATCGGTCACGGGCTCTCTATTCCGCCGGAATGTGTTTTCCTGTATACTGCTCTCTATCTCCCGTGCATACGGTTACAACTCACAGAACAAGGGATGTGAGCCTGGTGCCGAAACACGTAGCGCTGGCGCTTTTGGCGGCGTTGGCTCTGCTCGTCGTCATCGCCGGTTGTCCGGGGCCGAAAGCGGAGGATGCATCGATTCCCCCGGTTTCGCCCGACATGGCGCCAAAGGCCGCCGGCACCGACGCCTCGACGCCGCAGGACGCAGCCGGCACGGAAGAGGTCCCCGTGGAGGTACCGACTGACCTCGAGGGCAAGCTGGTCGTCGGCTCCCCCTGTGGGCTGGCCATGGCGTACAAGGAAGTCCGCACCATGCTGAAGGAAGCCAACCCGAGCCTGGAGTTCGTCGACCACATCAAGAATGTGGAGCCCATGGTCAAGGAACTCCTGGACGGCAAGGCGGAGATGGACGTCTTCTTCGCGCTGGGCGATGTCGAGATGAAGCGGCTCGAGGAGAAGGGCGTCGTCGAAGGCGACACCGTTCCCTTCCTCAAGCAGCGCATGCACCTCACCGTGCAGAAGGGCAACCCGCTGAAGATCGAAAAGCTCGAGGACCTCGCAAAGCCTGAAGTGAAGACCGTCGCGGTCTGCGTCGAAGGCCTGTCCATCGGCTACTACGGCCGCAAGGCGCTTGAGGCCGCCGGTGTCTGGGAGAAGCTGAAGGAATCCGGCAAGATCGTGCGGCCTGACCAGCCGGCCAAGGCCAAGCGGATGGTCATCGATAAGAAGGCCGACGCGGCCTTCACCTATGCGGCCTGCGCCAACGAGGAATGGCAAGACGACGAGTCCGCCAAGGAGCTCAGTATCATCGGCAAGGCGGAGACCGTCCTTCTGGTTCCCGAGGACCTCTACGGCGGTATGCACGCGGTGGCCGCGGTCACCAAGAACGCCAAGAACCCGCAGGCTGCCCGCAAGTTCGTGGACTTCCTGCTCTCGCCGGCCGCACAGGACGCGTTCGAGAAGATGGGCTACGGCAGGGCAGACGCTTCGCCCGAGACCGGTTGCGCCACGGACAACGGCGACGACAACGCGCCTCTCTCCTTTGGGTGAGGTGGCGGCTAACCGAACTCCGGTCGGAGTTCACGCCTGAAGCCTGACCAGACGCCATGTTGCGAAGGAAAGCCTCCCTGGCGGGTCGAATGACACACGGCTTCGGTCCAGACAGGGAGGCTTTTTGAATGCTTGCGGCAGTGGTTGAGAAGCCCGGCGAACTCATGGTGCGCCAAGTGCCCATGCCTACCATCGACGACACTGAGTGTCTCGTCGAGATCCTCGCGTGCTCCATCTGCAACAGCACGGACCGCAAGATACTGGACGGCCATTTCCGCTACAAGGGCCCCGACGCGTATCCGGGGGTCATCGGCCATGAGAGCGTGGGGCGCGTGGTGGAGTGCGGGAAGGCGGTGCGGACCTTCGAGGAGGGCGACCTCGTCCTGCGCCCCGGAGTCTCATACACCCCCGAAGACAACGTCCCGATCAGTTGCATGTACGGTGGCATGGCGCAGTTCGGCAAGGTAAAGGACCCTGCCCTCGGCGGCTCGCCCATGCACCAGATCGTGCCCCCCGAGCTGGACCCCTTCGACGCCACCATGCTCATCACCCTCAAGGAGACCCTGTCCTGGCTCCAGCATTGGGATGTCGGCCCCGGCAGGAGCGTGGTGGTGCTCGGGAGCGGCCCGGTGGGCCTGTCCTTCGCCTTCTTCGCGAAACTCCTGGGCTGCCATCCGGTAGTCGTACTGGGCAGGCGCGATGCCCCACTGGCACGGGCGCTCAAGCTGGGCGTGGACGCCGTCATCAATGCCGAGCGCGATGACCCGGCGGGCGTGGTGCGTCACTGGACCGGAGGTAAGGGCGCTGACCGGGTGATCGAGGCCGTCGGCGACGACGCCCTCGCTGAGACTGGCCTGTCGCTCCTCGCGCCTGACGGCAGGCTGGGCATCTACGGTATCGCGCCGACCCGTCAGCCCGGCGATATGGAGCGGCGAGCTCTGGACATCGGCCTCGGACGGTCCACGTGGGCCATCGAGTTCTTCGGCCCGCGCGAATGGGAACCCCATGAGCACCTGCTGTGGCTGGTTCGTCAGAACATCGTGAACCTGCGCGCCTACTACACTCACGTAGTTCCGCTCAAGGACGCCGCTAGGGGCTTCGAGTTGCTGGAACGCAAGGAAGCCCTCAAGGTAGTCGTGAGCATGGGCTGATTCCCGCGAGAAGGCGGCTGCTCGGCGGGACCGCGGACAGCAGAGCATCGACCTCACTGCCCGCGGCCGGCATCGGGGCCTCACAGTCCGGGAAGCGGGCGGCAGCCTCTACCCACGGGTGGAGCGGCGCGAAGCGAAGCGGAACTCGTGGATTCAGCCGCATTGCCCGCCTGACCCCTAAACGGGGCCGACACAAATGAGAATAGCGCCGCGTGGCCGTCTTCGGAGGCGAACCAGAATGCGCCCGGCAATGATTACCCTTGCACTGCTGACAGCCGTACTCGGACATGCGCAGCCCGAGCGAGGCGCGAATCTCTTGGCCAACCCCGGCTTCGAGCAAGCCGCCGGCGCTCAGGCGTCGGGCTGGGGCATGGCCGGCACTGGTTACACCCTCGCCCCCGGGCGGGGTCGGGACGCAGGCGCCTGCATCACCTGCGTCTCAGACGACCCGGAAGCATATCTCGGCGCCATGCAGGAGATCGTGCTGGACGAGCCGATCAACCATCCCTTCAAGGTGAGCGGCTGGAGCAAAGCTGAGAACGCGAAGGGCCGAGATTACTGCCTGTACATGGACTGCTGGTATGAGGATGGGACCAACCTGTGGGGCCAGCAGAAGTCCTTCACCCGGGGCACCCATGACTGGGAGTACATCGAGTTCGTCTTTCACCCCGAGAAGCCCATCGTCAAGATCCAGTACTTCATCCTCTTCCGCCTCTGCACCGGGCAGGTCTGGTTCGATGACGTGTCACTGAGCCTCGCGCCCTTCGAGGTCCGGCGCAAGCGCGCGGTCCCCGGCCTGTACGGCGGCAACAGCATTGACTTCTCGGCCTCACTCTCGCTCCCCGCAAAGTGGAAGGCCGAAGTGCTCCGCGCGGGCCAGCCTGTCTTCGAATCCGCTGGGGAGGGCCTCATCGCAAGTCTCAACTGGGGCGGGCGGGACTCTTCGGGCGCGCTTCTGCCCGGCGGCGAGTACGCGGTCCGCCTCACCGCGACTGATGATCTCCTGGGCAAGACCTTCACAGACGAGACAATCGTGCGCACACCGGACGGTCCCGGCCGCGGGTATGTCGCCTGGACCGAGAACGCGCTGGTGCGGGTGCTGAGGCAGGATTCCCCGGAGACAAGACCCGGCGGTCTTGCCGCCGCGATCTCCCTCGCCGGGAATGAGTACGAGAGCTTCCAGGTCTGCCTGCGGGCCGCGCCGGGCAGTGATCTGAAGGATTGCCGCGTGCGCATCTCCGACCTCACCGGGCCCAACGGCGCGCGCATTGGGGCGAAGAACGTGGAATGGCGCCAGGTGGGGTTCGTGCACTTGGCGAAACTTCACGAGCACCCCGCTCTCCCCGATGCCATGCCGGGCTGGTGGCCCGATCCACTGCTGCCGGTGTCCTCCTTCGACGTGGCCGGCGGAGTTACCCAGAGCCTGTGGTTCACACTCTACGCACCGCCGGGGACCCCCGCCGGGGAGTACACGGGCACGGTTTCAGTCAGTCCCAGCAATGCGCCGGGCTTTGACGTTGCGGTGACCGCCGACGTCTACGGGTTCAGCGTCCCCGACCAACCCCACATCAAGACCGCCTTCGCGCTGATGGACGGCTTCCTCGAGAAGCTGTACGGGCCGCTAACCCCCGAGCTGAGGAGGAAGTACGGAGACTACGTGCTGCGTCACCGTCTGAACCCCGACGACATCTCGCGCACCGACCCGCCGGACTTGGAGGACCTGGAGCACTACGACAGCAGGGGCCTCAACGCCTTCAACGTGCTGAATATGGTCAAGCACCGCGGAAAGGCCACCTGGGTCTGCTGGAGCCCACTCGAGGTCTACACCCCGGAGTTCAAGCAGAGCCTCATCGACCGCCTGGACCCGTACGTGGCGGAACTGAAGCGGCGCGGCCTCGCGGACAAGGCATACGTGTACACTTTCGACGAGCGCGGCGAGGAATTCTGGCCGGTGATGCGCGAGTATTTCGGGATGATCCGCGAGCGTTACTCGATCCCCACCCTCACTACCGCGTATGTGCCTCAGAAGCCCGAAGTCATGCGCGACCTGAACATCGACTGGAACTGCCCGCTCACCGCCGCTTACCGCTACGAGCAGGCCGAAGAGTGCCGCGCACACGGTCTGCAGGTGTGGGGCTACGTCTGCTGCGGTCCGCGGCACCCTTATGCCAACTGGCTTGCGGATGACCCGCTCATCGAGGCGCGGGTGATCTGGTGGCAGGTCTTCCACCAGAAGATGGACGGGATGCTCTACTGGGGGCTGAACATCTGGGGCAGGCCGCACAATGACCGGCTCATCGACCCGGAACGCGACGGGCCGGACCTGAACTGGAGCATCACCACAGGCGGTCCGGGGTCGGGTTGGACGGAGACGTTGCACGGCGACGGGGAACTGCTCTACGCGGGCAAGGATGGCCCGATCGGCTGCATCCGCCTGGCGGCGATCCGGGACGGCATCGAGGATTACGAGTACCTGTACCTGCTGGCGGCGCTGGAGGGGGACATGGAAGCCGGTCGCGAAGCCTGTCTGCCGGTGACCACCGACCTGACGACCTACACGCGCGATCCCGGGGAGGTCCTGACGCAGAGGGAGAACATTGCCCGGCGCATCGAGGCGCTGATGGGCACGAGAGGGGACTGA
>JAGPGE010000027.1:0-9947 GCA_018056145.1 Armatimonadota bacterium | reverse complement strand
TCCCCGCCGCAACGGGCGTCAGTGCCGCCTGCTTCGCCCGATCCGCCGCGAGCAGCCACGCCTGGACCACGCACGCCGTGATCAGCACCCCCGCCGCAATCGCGAAAGGCGCCCGGAAACTCAACTCCTGCGCAGCGATGCCTCCCAGGAGCGGCCCCAGCAGAACGCCGCCGCCCAGCACCGCCTCATGGAAGCCGCTGGTCTTGCCCCGTCCCCGATTGCGCCCGTGCAGTGCGTAGAACAGGCTGCTCACGTACGTGACCCCCGCCGAGACCCCCACCAGCGCGAATCCCGCCGCGAACGCCATGGGCTGCTGGCCGAGAGCCGCCAGCACCATTCCCATCGCCGCGGCTGCCTGTGCGGCAACCATGGGCCAGAGCCTGTACTGCCAGCGGTGCTCCCAGGATGTGTACGCGAAGATCAGGATCTGCCCGGCGCCAACGGAGAACAAGAGCCAGCCCACCAGCGGGTGGCTGAACTGCATCTCGGCGCCGAGAGCCGGGAACATTGCTGAAACGGTGCGGGTGGAGAAGAAGCTCGCGAAATTGCCCACCCACGCCAGTTTGAGGAACAGCGTGGTGTTCTCATGCGCCCCGTTCAGCGGCGGAATGGCCTCGGCGGTGGCGCTTGATGGCCTGGCCGTGAAAGCCACCAGCACTACAACCAGGAGCATGAGCGCGGCCGGAATATAGAAGGTGGCGCGCCAGTTCCAGTCCCACAGGTACCCTGTTGCCACCGGCCCCAGCATCAGCCCGGCGCACCAAAGGATATTGAACCGCCCGATGTACGTGCTCAGCTTCCGGCGGTCCGAACCGGCAAGTTCCGCCAGCCACGCCTGCACCGAAGGCCAGAACATGGACAGCGATAGGCCGGGGACGATCACGAGGAGCAGCACGAAGCGCCAGTCCGGCGCGTGAGGCATGAGACTCCAGGCCGCCGCCGCGCCGGCGCATCCGATCAGCGCGCAGCGGCGCCGCCCGTAGCGGTCGGAGATCGTCCCCGAGATGAGGCAGCCTACGGTATACGCGACGGAGCCCACCGTCGCGAACAGCCCCAGGATCACCGGGACAACATCCATCACGTAGATGCCCAGATTCTGGGTGCCGAGGCTCACCATCGCGACGTAGAAGTCGACGAGGAACCCGCACCCGATCAGGATAGTCGCCGGGGCCACCGGCAGGCTTCTGCGCACTTCTCTACTCCGATCCGCCGGTCTTCACAAGCCGGTCCCAAAGGTCGCGATACGCCAGGTCCATGAGTCTCTCCAGGTTCTCCACGTCCGCCCGGTTGTACGCCACCAGCAGGTCCAGCGCCTCCTGGCTGCCCCGCTGGTACTCGTGCCACAGGCGCACGGCATCGTCGCCGCTGATGTCGGCGATCTCATCGTCGCGGCCGATGCCCAAGGAGCGCTCGATACTCTTCAGCCCTCCTTGATGCCCCAGCCGGCCCAGTGCGAAGCGCAGGTCAACATGCAACTGGTCGAAGATCGGCCCGAACCTTCGGCGCAGGAAGGGCAGGTCGAAGGAGCCGCCGTTGAAGGTCACCAGCAGGCCGTACTGCTGGATATCCTCGGCGAAGGCATCCATGTTGTCTCCGGCAATGTACGTATGCGTGGATCGCCCGTCGTAGACGCCGATGACCGTGACCTTGCTCCAGGCCGACATGCCGTCGGTCTCGATGTCCAGGTATGCCACGCGGTGGCGGAACTCCGGGAACGCTCGCCACTGGTCGCGGCTGCGCAGGAGGGATGCGAAATACTGGTGGTCCCGGGCCTCCAGGCTCGCCAGAGAACTCACCGATGTGTCACGCACCAGTTCCCAGCGCGAGGCGCTAAAGCCCTTCGGACAGCCCTCGCAAGCGACCGCATCCTCCCAGGAACCGATTCCGGCCTCCCACAGGCGGCGCTCAACCACATAACCGATGGATGGAACGTGGACGAAGGTGCGTGTCAGCATGGGGCGCCCCGTGCCAGGGGGCAACGCCTCTCAGCCAAGAATATCCCGCAGTGCCGCGCAGACCGTCTCCGTGTCGGCGGCTGAGACGTCGCGGTGCGTCACGAAGCGGATGCTCGTGGCGGTCCGGGCAGACGCCTTGACCGCATACTGCGCCAGCCGGTCGCAGAGCATAGGGGCGTCGATGTCCGGGCGGCATACGTCGAAGAAGATGATATTGGTCTGCACGCTGTCCAGATCAAGGGTCACACCAGGCAGCGCCGCAAGGGTCTCCGCGATTTTCCGGGCGTTGGCGTGGTCTTCCGCCAGACGCGGCACGCCCTGCTCCAGAGCCACGAGACAGGCCGCCGCGATGACCCCGGCCTGGCGCATTCCGCCGCCGACCACCTTGCGCGCCCGTCTCGCCTTGTAGATGAACTTCTCACTGCCCACAACCATGCTGCCAACCGGCGCACCCAGACCCTTGGAAAAACAGAACTGCAGCGAGTCCACGGATGCGGTAAGATCGCGCACGCTCATATTCAGCGCGGTGGCAGCGTTGAAGATCCTCGCCCCGTCAATGTGCACCGGAATCCCGTGTCTGTGGGCGACTTCGGCAACCGAATCGATCTGCTCCTTCGTAAGCACCGTGCCGCCGCAGTTGTTGTGGGTGTTCTCAAGCTCCACGAGCCCGGCCTGCGCTTTGTGGACTTCATCCTCGGGCACTGCCGCCTCAAGCTCACACGGGTCCAGCGCACCATACTTCCCAGGCAACGTGTGTGCCAGCAGCCCGCAGATTCGCGCGAGACCGCCCTGTTCGTATACCAGCACGTGGGCCTTTTCGTGGCAGATGATCATCTGCCCCGGGACGGTGTGGGCCATCATCGCAACCAGATTGCCCTGGGTGCCGGAAGTCACAAACAGACCGGCTTCCTTCCCGGTGATCTCAGCGCAAAGCTCCTCCAGGCGGTTGACCGTGGGGTCCTCGCGAGACACGTCGTCGCCCACAACGGCATCCATCATGGCCTGGCGCATCTCGGGGGTCGGGAGGGTCTTGGTGTCACTGCGCAGATCGATCATCGTGGGGCATCTCCCATCTGGCAGAATGGCCGCGGACAGTGGTCCGCGGCCATGACGGTCATTGGACGCTCTTGCGCCGGGTACGCTGGACGTCAGATCTTCCGTGGCTTGCGCGGAATACGCGCCAGGAGCTTGGGCAGCGCAACGATCAGCTTCAACACAATGAACAGGAGCACGTAGGCCAGCAGGACCACATACGACCAACGCACTGACTTGGATTCCGCGGTGAAGGTCTGCGGCTGGTCCGTGACCTTCACGGTCCACTGCGCTTTGTTGCCCTCAAGCTGCGCGGGCGGGCTGGTGGTGGTCACTTTGCCGGGCATGCGCACAATGTACGTCATCTCGGCCCGGTCCATGCCCTCGACTTCGATCTCCGTGGCATCACCGCGGTCGAAGGAGAGCGTTTCCTTCCACGTGTGGGTGCTGTAAATGGACATCGGCGACTGGACGATGCCCGTCGTCGTGGTCTCCACCTCGCCCACATTGTTCATGTCGGCGAACTGCCCGTCGCGCCAAACGAGAACTCGCTTACCCTCGGCCTCTTCCACGCTGCGGGCGAGATCGGCGCGGGGCATCGCATCGCGCAGCAGGCCGGCGATCTCAGGCGCGCGACCGGCAGCGGCACGAGCATAGGTAGCCCGTTCCCCGGAACCGTCCGGGTACAGGTGCGTGACAATACCTGCCTGCTGGGATGAGGACAGCAGGAGGTAGGGGATAGCGGCGACGGTGAACAGGCCCAGCGGTCGGCGGTGTCTCAAGGGTATCCCCCACGGCGTGACGCGCTTTCAGATCTTGGGCTGGCCGGGCTCTCCACGACGGCGGAACATCAGCCACGAGACCCCAAACCCCAGGCCGAATGTGACGAGCAGAACCACGGATTTGGGGACATCCACATGCAGGCCGACGAAGTTCAGACGCATTGCCGGCCAATTCTCGGCAATCAAAACCAGAATTACAAGCCCGATGAAACCCATTACGAAGGTCTTCAGGCTCCAGCCCGTCGGAGACGCTTTCGCGGCGCCTTCGGAAACCGGAGCGGCGATGCGCTCGAACACGCTGGGCTTGTGCGCAGGCACAACCTCGGGCTTTCGGGCCTCGGCAGCGCCTTCGCCAGCCTCGCCTTCCGCCGGTTTGTCGGGGGCCTTGGCGCGCCCGAACAGCCCGCGCTTCTTCGGGGGATCCGGCGGCGAATCCAGGTCAAGGTCAAGATCGAGATCGTCGTCAGACACGCAAACACATCCCCCTGCTCGTGGCAAAGTCCAACTGAGCGGAGCCCGCTGCGGCAGCCCCGCAAGGCGGATTATAGGCGACGCTGTGACGGCAAGTCAAGGAAACCCGCGGCCGCCGTGACCGGCAAACACCCCGGTCAGCAGATCACCCCGGCCCTTCGGCGCCCCGCATGAGCACGGGAACCCACTCGCCGAAGGATTCCGCATGGCCCCAGTACGCCAAGAACCCGATGAACCCCCAGATTGCCGCCGCGCCAAGCATCGCCAGCATTCCGGCGATGCGCACCATCCGGTGCTCTCTGAACCAGAGCCAGACCGGTAGGGCGCACACCCCACCCATACCCGACAGGATAAACCCGGCGCCGGAAAGCAGCGGCATCTGGGTCATTTCCAGGTCGATCATCCGCACGCCCAGCAGAACGGCGCCCGCACCGGCCAGGGCGCCATACCCCGCCACCGCGGTGAGGTCCCAGCCCAGCGACATGCACAACGCGGCGCCCAAGAAGACCCCGCCAAACAGCACCGACATCTCGCCATACATGGAGCTATACGCGCCCGGCAGCAGCCAGTTCACAGTCAGGTGACCGCCGAAGGTCATGGCGACCAGCCCAACAACCGCGAACCCCCCAGCCCAGACGCGCTTGTCCGCCGCATCGAACCCCTTCAGCACGAACCACGCCAGAAGCCCGTAACCCGCGCTCATGTTGACCAGCAGGAGTGTCACGTAATCGATCAATCCAGTTCCCTCCTGTCGTCAGGCCAGGCGTCAGATTGTCCGCGGCTATCCCCCGAGGTTCTGCGTGTTCCGGCAGGGGCAGTCGTCGCCCGAGTTTTTCGGCTGATTGCGCGGGTCCAGTGCGAAGGCCACCGCCACGTTGAGCTTGCCCACCAGGTTGCCGGTTTGCGGCGCGTTCAGGGCCCAGCGCTTGCGCAGTCTCCCCTGGTGCACGAACCAGCAGTTGGCCTGAAAAGAACCCACCGGCTCCCACTTCCGGACCTGTTCCCCGTCGGCCAAAGCAGCGAGGGATGTCTTGGCAAGCTGCGCCGACGCGTACAGACCCTTGCCCCACTCCGTCTTCGTCGCAGCCTCCCCCACCAGAACCACACAGCCCCGCATCTTCCAGTCGGGATGGGTGGCAATCAGCGCGTCGAACTGCTTGATGAAAGCCTCCGCCTGCGCATCCGCCTTGTTCAGGAACACCACAACATAGGGGGAGTTTCCCTGAAGCTCCGCGAGGGCGATGGTCTGCCCCGCGTCCTGCCCGGCCAGTACACGGACAGATAGGACCGGCGGAGCACTTCCGACCGGAATCGCGGCACAGGCTACCGCGGCGATCAGAACGAGAGCCAGTGATATCAGGTATCGGCGCATCAGATCGACCTCCAGTTTCCGCCCCCCGAACCTTTACAGTATACCATATAGCCCCATTATATAGAGGCGCCTCGGCATTCGGGAGCGCGATCAGGTAGAGAAAATGCCCGCAGAGGCCTTGACTGGCCACCTGCGGGCATTGCTGATTCTCATCTTGGTGCCGGAGGAGGGACTCGAACCCTCACGCCCTTACGGACCTGGGATTTTAAGTCCCATGCGTCTGCCAGTTCCGCCACTCCGGCCAGATCAGCTCCACTGCGTACCGAAGCCCGGCCCCGGGACCTCCGGCCTTCCCCGAGCCTACTCCGCCGGCTTGGGAGCAGCCACCGGCGGGTTCAGGATATCATGGAGCAGGCGGGTCCAGCGCTGCAGTTCCTGGGTCGTGCGGTTGGTCGTGAGTACGAATACGAACCCGTCCTGGCGGAAGGTCGCGATGCGCCGTCCGGCTTTGTCCAGCATGCGGGCGCGAACCTTGGTCGCCAGTTCGAAGGGCTGGCCGGCGTCACCCATGGCCTCGAGCCCGGGCAGAGCGGGCTTGGTCTGGGCGGCCTGGACGGCATCGACAAACGCGGTCGCCTCGGCATCGCTCCGCCACCAGTACGCGGTCAGGTCGAGGTCTCCCGCGGCAACCGCGCTAGCCTGCATGGCATTGCCCTGCGGTGCGTCGGCGGGCAGAGCCACCTCGGGCCAAAGCTCGGCGATGGTGCCCTCCTTCGGGCGGTCGTTCGCGGTAATGAACCCGCAGGCGCCGAAGAACGGGTTGATAGCGCCCCTCACGCGCTCGGCCTTCAGTGGCGGCGGTCCGGGGGGAGCCGCCTCAACCGGAAGGCTTACGCCGTACCAGGCCTTGTAAACCCGATCGCCGCCGGGCATCTTGAACTTGACGTCGAGGTTCACTTCGAAAGTGCCCGGGTTCTGGTAGACATGCTCGCCGGGGATAAGGGCATCGGCGCTGCGGATTGCCCCGTCACCATAGTCCCATCGCGCGCTGACCACCACGGGCTCCTGGCCGGAGAGGGTCTTCAGCACCGGTTCGAAAGAGTAGTAAAGCAGCGGGAGAGCTTCCTCGCGCTGCTGCTCCTTGAAGGTCACCCAGCCCACGGTTTCGTTCAGGACTTCGCCGGTCTTGTTGTCCAGGTCATAAAGGAAATCCAGGCGGCCGTCGCCATCCACGTCAACGCCCATGAAGTCGTAGACGCCATTTTGGTCCAGGTCAAGCTGGAACCGGTCCGGCCGTCCGTCCTGGTCGGAGTCGTAGAGCATCTGCGTCCACTTGTTCTCTTCGAACCAGCCGCGCACCAGCATGTCGATGACGCCGTCGCCGCTCTTGTCGAAGCCGAAGACCCAGCTGGACTTGTCCTTGAGGTCCTCGCGCAGGATCACGGTGTCGGTGATCATGCCCTCCGGCCCGGGCTTCATGGAGACATCAATGTAGACGCCGTCTGCGTGCCGGAAAGCGCGAACATCAACGACCCCGTCGCCGTCCGTGTCTTCTTCGCTGATGGGCGTGGACTTGGGCTCGTGGATCTTCTGCATGAAGTTGGTCCAAATGGCCATGGAGGGCAGCATTTCCGGAGCGAACGCCCAGGCGCCGCATTGCGGCAAAAGCAGGGCGATCACCAGGGAGGCCAGGACGCAGAGGCGGCAGGTGGCGGGGGCTGGAGTGCGGAGACGCGTTTTGGCCGACATGCTTGATACCCCTCAGCACAGTATTTCACGACAAGCCGGGACGGGGCTGCAATCCGCGGAAACAGCAGAAGGCACAGCCGCGAGACGCGGCAGCCCAGAGTATAGACACATCATAGCGTGGAACGGTTTCGCCGGGCAAGATAGCCTTGAGGGTGTGGCCCGCGAAACTCCAGCACAAAAGAAAATGGAGGCGGCAACGGGAGTCGAACCCGTGAGTAGCGGTTTTGCAGACCGCCGCCTTACCACTTGGCTATGCCGCCCCGGGAACAAAGCGCTCGGGTGTCCTCGACACAGATTGTAGGGACGACTTGCACTTGCTCAAAGCGGGCCGAGGGAACCCCGGCCCGCTGGATCGGTAGCTTGGAGCGGGAAACCGGACTCGAACCGGCGACCTTCTCCTTGGCAAGGAGGCGCTCTACCAACTGAGCTATTCCCGCTTTGATTCACATCGCAGCAAGACCGACTCAACTGCACGCCCGCAATAGCTGGAGCGGGAAACGGGACTCGAACCCGCGACCCTCAGCTTGGGAAGCTGATGCTCTACCAGCTGAGCTATTCCCGCTCAATGTTTGCGGATGGTGGGCGGTGCAGGACTTGAACCTGCGACTTCTACCGTGTGAAGGTAGCGCTCTCCCAACTGAGCTAACCGCCCGCCTGTGTCACAGGTGCGCTGCGTCCAATTCTCTGGTGCCGAGGGCGGGACTCGAACCCGCACACCCGATACGGGCACTAGCCCCTCAAGCTAGCGTGTCTGCCAATTCCACCACCTCGGCGGGAACCCAACGATAGCGCGACTCTTCTCCGGAGTCAAGCAATTTTTCGCGCGCGCGCCACGACTGGGCACGCGAGCGCGGCTCACGCAGCGCTCCGCGAGCCCTTGTGCTATAATCCCACCCAGCATGACCGCGAAAGGAAGAGCACTCTTGGCCGGCGCAGTCACGATTCAGGTTGAACGCTTGCCTTCCGCCGAAGGCCTCCCCCTGCCCCAGTATGAGACCGAATCCGCCGCCGGCATGGACCTGCGGGCCGCTCTTGAGGAGCCCCTCGTGCTCGGCCCTGGGGAGCGCTGCGCCGTGCCCACTGGCCTGAAGATCGCGCTGCCGCCCGGATATGAGGCCCAGGTGCGCGCACGCAGCGGTCTGGCGCTGAAGCACGGAATTGCCTTGGTCAATGCCCCCGGCACCATCGACGCCGACTACCGCGGCGAAGTCCGCGTGATCCTCATCAATCTCGGACAGGAGCCTTTCACCATCAATCGCGGCGACCGCATCGCGCAGATTGTGGTCGCCCCGGTGACCCGCGCGGGGTGGGAACCGGTTCTGAGCGTGGACGAGACCAGCCGCGGAGCCGGGGGCTTCGGAAGCACCGGCGTCTGACATGGCCAATTGGAACCCCTTCAGCCGTAGGCTTGTTGAAACCACATTGTGCCACGCCAATCCTCGCGGGAGGGCCAGGCTCCCGCGGCATTCCCAGGGGATGATCTCCGTGAGAAAGATCACGCTCGGCCTCATGCTCCTCGCCGCATTCGCCCTGATCTCCGGCTGCCCCAAACCGCAGACTGAGGAAGCCACGCCGGTCCCCACGCAGGCGGGCCCGACAGAACCCGGCCCGCAGGCGGAGCCCACCTTCTCCGCGGGCGTGACTGAGTTGGACGAGATGGCCCCGGATTTCACCATCAAGGACACTGAGGGCAATGACGTCACCAAGGCGGACTTCAGCGGTAAGATCCTGATCCTCGACTTCTGGTCCACCACCTGCAGCAGTTGCGTGAAGAAGCTGGACGAGTACATGCCCATCTACGAGAAGTACAAGGACAAAGGCGTCGAACTGGTCGCGGTTTCCCTCGACCCCAAGCCGGAAGTGGCCGCCGGCGGCGCGAAGCGGCACAATTGGCCATACCCAATTGCCATGTTCAGCGAGGAACTCAAGGCCGCGTACTTCCCAGGTGAAAGCACCGTGGTCATCCCGCAGGTGCGCATCATCGACCGAGACGGCAACCTGCGCTACAGCTTCAAACCCGACAGCACCGTGGCCGACCTGGAACTGGCCCTGTCCAAGCTGGTTGAGGAGACCGTTGGCGGCGACGAGTCGGTGACAAAGGACGTCGTCGCGGAAGAGGAAGCGGCGGAGACCCCCGCCAAGTCTGGGTCCCCGGCGGGCGCCGCACCGGCACAGTAGGCAGCGGCAGTCGTCACGAATTGGGGGACTGGCATCCGAGTTCGCGCCGTTACGAACTCGGTGCCTGTACCCAATTCACCCATGTTCGTGGGGCTTTTGCCGAGAACAGTGGCACCCGGTGTAATGGTCTGCGGTTGCCGTGGAGGGACTGTCGAGATCTCGCCCGGTCTGCAACCATCGCAGTCGCCCGGCGGGCTTGTTGGAGCGGGCTTGCCCGCGACCGTCGTTGAAGTGGACCGGAAAGGCGAAAGGCGTCGCGGGCAAGCCCGCTCCAACAAGCTCCCTGAATGTACCCGCCTCAACCGTCCGAGGGCGCTCCACTCGACAGGCGGCCGCCGGACCGGAGAGGTCGGCGGAATCGCCGCCATTCACTCAAGGTCGTCGGGTGCCCGGACCTGTCCGGGCGGGCCCCGACGATGTGCGCGAGTAACGCGCTGGGGCCCGGTCCCTCCAGGACCACCCGGCGCC
>JAGPGE010000594.1 GCA_018056145.1 Armatimonadota bacterium | reverse complement strand
TCACCCACCTGTCCCGGAGACAGATTCGCGGCGTGCTGCATCATCTCTTCCCCTACGGCGCCGAAGAGCATGGTGCGGCCGAGGATTGGCCGGTCGGTGATGTCGTCCAGGGAGACCTGGGAGAACGGCGCCGCCGCAAAGGCGACGGTGGCGATAAGGGCGATGCTGACCATGGTTGGCTCCTGTACCCGCGCGCTGCCCGCGGGGGGCTGCCCGACATTTCGCGCAGAGAGTGCGGAAGTCCTCCACTGTCTAGGCAGGAAAGACGCGGATGTGCGGTCAATCTGCCCTAATGAGAGCAGATGTCGGTCGGGTGTCGGTAACCCGGCCGGGAGGTGCAAGTCATGTCGAGACACTGCCCTATGGTAGCGCTTCTGCTGTTCACACTCGGTCTGCCCGCCGTCGCGCAGGACGACATCCTCGTGTCCTTGGATGCCTGGGCGGACCTGGACGGAGTCGTCCATGTGCGCTGGATCACCGCCCAGGGCGACCCGGCGAAGTGCTCCGTCGAGTACGGCCCTACTCCGGAACTGGGCATGAGCGTGGAGGAGGACCCCTCGTCGCTGCGGGGTGGCACGAACAGCTCGGACCCCGGTACCGGCTGGGCCAATAACCACCGCGTGGACATTGACGGCGTCGAGACCTGGCCCGTGCACCTGCGCGTGGTCGGAGACACCCGCGGCGGCAAGAGCTTCGTCTCCGATACGGTGACAGTGGACAGGCCAGTGCTTCCCGCAACACGGGCCGACACCGCCCGGATTGCCGTGCGCCTGCACCCGGGAGACTGGAAGCTGGCGCGGATCCCGTACACCCTCGGCGTGCCCTTCCCGCGAGGGGAACTGGGCGATCCGGCAAGGGTGCGAGTGCTGGTGGACGGTCAGGAGATCGCGTCGCAGGCGGTGGCGGTCACCCGCTGGCGGTCGGACCAGAGCGTGAAATGGCTGCGGGTGGACTTCCTTGCCCCGGCGGATGAGGCTGAAGCGGCGCTGGAATACGGCGCCTCCGTGACCCGGCAGGCCTACGGGCCCGACATTGCGCCCTTCGGCATGAGCGCCCTACCCCTGCCGGTATTCGCGCGCCTGGTGGACAGCGAGGGCAAGGTCTACCGGGATGAAGTCGACGAGCAGGCCCTGGAGGAAGCCGGGCCGGTGAAGTCCGTCCTGCGCATCGACGGGCATCATGTGGCCGAGGATGGCGCGCGCCTGTGGGAGTACACGTTGCGCTTTCATGTGTGGGAGGGCCTCGGCTGCACGCGGGTGGACTACACCGTGGAGAACGACAACACGGGGCAGGAGTTCACGGCCATCCAGTCCCTCGAACTGGGTCTGCGCGGAACCGGGAGCGAAACGGTCACGGTGGGCGCTGGAGAGACAACCGTGACGCTCCAAGAGGGTGAGCGGGTTCTTCAGCGCGAGGACTTCGAGTGGATCACTGAGCCCGCCGGCGACAAGGGCAAGCGGATTGAAGGCGTTGTTGATCTCGGTGGTGGGGACCGGGCGCTCTTGCGGAACTTCTGGGAGCAGTGGCCCGCGTCCGTGGAACTGCGCGGTGGCATCGCTCATTTCGGCCTATGTCCCCGACTGCCCGAGGGCTTCTACGCGGGCCGCAAGGACGAGGACAAGCTGTACTACCAGATCCGCGACGGTCTGCACACCGTGCGGCAGGGCTTCAGCAAGACGTGGGAGCTATGGCTGTGCCGGGCGGATGCGGAAGCCGCGGAGTCGCTCATCGGCGAGCGTCCGGTGGCATCTGTGCCGCCGCAGTGGGTCGAGGAATCTGGCGCCCTGCAGGGGCTTGCCGTGTCCACACGGGACCAGTTCCCAGGCTATGATGAGGCGCTGGAGGCCGGTATCCGCCGGTTTCTCGGACAACGCGATGCCTCGCGCGAGTACGGCATGATGAACTTTGGCGACTGGCATGGGGAGCGCACCTGGAACTGGGGGAACCTGGAGTACGATCTTGGCCACGGGTTCCTGACGCAGTTCGCGCGCACCGGAACGCCGGAATTCTGGCGCCGAGCGGAAGAGGCCGTGCGCCACCAGCGCGACGTGGATACGCGGCACCACGCAGACGACCCGCGCCGCGTGGGGCAGCAATGGACCCACAGTATCGGGCACACCGCGGGGTACTACCCGCCCGATTACAAGGACATGAAAGTGTATGCATCGCCCGGCTGGTCGGACAATCGCGGGCATGTCTGGTGTCAGGGGATGTTCGAGCACTACCTGATGGGGGGGGATCGCAGGTCCTACGAGACCGCGCGGATGATCGCTGACAATTACGGCGGCCCCGGCACCACCAACTACCTCTTCTACAACGCTCGCGAGCCCGGATGGGTGGGGAAAATGCAGATGGCCGCGTTCCTGGCCACCGAAGACCCCTATTACCTGAACGCCGCGCGGATCATATTGGAGGCCGTACATGCGAAGTCGCTGGAAACAGGCGACCACGGATTCCACTACCACAAGCTGCCAGGCGGCCACTGCGACTGTCCGGAGGACCAGAAGCACTACGGCGAGGCTGGGTTCATGCTGGGCGTGCAGATGACCGCGCAGAAGATGTACTACGACGAGACAGGCGACGAGACCATTGCGCAGGACATCGTGAAGACCGCGCGTTTCATCGCCGAGACCATGTGGGTGCCGGAAGCGCTGGGGTTCCGATACACCTCGTGCCCCAACACCGGCGCGGGACCGGGCAGGGCGTGGATTCAGATGCAGGGCATGGCATTCGCGGCCAGGCACGCGCAGGATGAGGAGCTTGCGGAGGTCTGCCGCAAGTCCATGGCTGCAGGCTGGAGCAGCCTGCCCACTGGCGGCAAGAGTGCTGGGTATACGCTGTGTGCATCGGCGCAGGCTCTGCACGAACTGGGGCAGATACCGGGGCCGTCCTTCCGCGAGTACCTGGAGCGCATCGACAGGGCGCTTCGCAGCCCGGCGCGCAGGCTGCTGCCCACGTTGGTGGCGAACCCGGACTTCGAGGAGAACATCGCCGGCTGGCCCTCACGGGGCTGGAAACTGGAGCAGAGCCTCGATGAGTGGCATTCGGGGCATGCCAGCCTGCGCATCTTCGGGACAGTGGCGAACCAGAATGAGTATGTGAACACCAGCTATGACACCGGCGGGTCGCCATACGAGATCACGTGGCTCAAGCCCGGCATGAATTACCGGCTGAGCGCGTGGCTGAAGGTGAACAGGATCTCCGAAGGCGCGCCGGGACCGTCCATGCGCATCCAGTTCCGGGACGCCTCGGGATCGCGCGGGTCGGCCACCACCAACGCCTACGATCTGGCGCAGAGCGGAACCTGGCAGAAGCTCACGGTGGACTTCGAGACGCCGGACTACAATGATCGCAACTACCTTGCCCTGAACACCCGGACGAAGGATTCGATCACGGTGGACATGCTTCTGGACGATATCAGCATCGTCCCGGTGGACCTAGCGGACGACGAGAGCAGCTACGACTACCTGCGACTGGCAGTGGCGGAAGCGGAACTGGTCCGCGGTGCGAAGCTTGTGCCACATTCCGACCTGCCGGGAGTCCAGGCGCTCCAGGGCCCCGGAACTGCCCGGTGGATCGTGGAGAGCCCGGACTCGAGCGTGTACTTCGTGTGGGTGAAGGTGCTGGGGCCGGGGGAGATCCCGCCCGTGTGCGTCGCAGAAGACCCGGTTACGCCTCCCGCGACGGCCGCAGAGGCGACGTGGGTCAATGTCGGCCCGGTGCGCCTGCCTGCCGGCAAGGTGACCGTGGAGATGAGGGAGCTTCCAGCGAGTGCGGTCATCGGGGGACTGCTGCTGACCACCGACCCCTCAAGCGGCCTCTAGCCCCGAAAGAGCGGAGCAACAGCAAACGCCGGCGCCTTCATGCGAAGGCGCCGGCGTGTCATGTCGGCGGTGGGTTGCGTGGACCCCTATCATACGGCTGCTAGCCGGCGGACGTCATTCTCGCGACGCGCT
>JAGPGE010000593.1 GCA_018056145.1 Armatimonadota bacterium | reverse complement strand
CCGCCCCGACGCGGATTTCGTGCTCCAGTACGACTTTGGCGACATCCTGGCAGGCGAAGGCGGATTCTGCCATTCCATCGACCTCACCACCTTCTCGATGGCCTATACAGGGGGCTTCGAGAAAGCTTTGGAGCAGTTCCAGCTTGGGCGGGTGAGTCTGACGCAAGACGCGCTGCCCTTCTCCCCGAAGGAGCCGAGGGGCTACTGGCAGCCGTACATGAGCGACGCGGTGGGCGCCAGGCCGGCGCGGATGAACCGGTACTTTCCGCGGGAGTTCTCAAGCTGGATGGACTCCTCAGGGTGGGACTACGGGCACGAAGGCGGGCATGGCTGGGGTTGCACCACCGCCAGCATGAAGGGGATCCGCCTCGACCCGAATGCGGACCGCGCACTGCTTAGGGACTATGCGTGGAGGCTGCTGACGTTCTTCCTGGAAGCTGCCGCGCCAACCGGGGCGCCGCCAAACATGTACACTTGGCGCGATGCGGCGGCGCACTTCGAGGACGTCTCGGAGCATTACACCACGGTGTTCGCGCAGTACTGGGAATGGCGGATGGAGGAGTTCCGGGGGTGGCTCAACGGCTCGGACCTGCTCACGCCTGAGGAGAAGGAGCGCGTCTACCAGGACCTAAGCCGCGCGAAGACCCTCTTCGATCCGGCTTACGCAGAGAGCACCTGGACCCACATCACGCCCAACGGCGGGTACTGGTTCCGGTATAACGACAAGCCGCGCGATCTGCTGCGGTGGGTCATCAACACGCACACCACCAGCGTCGGGATCGCCGGGGATTTCGCCCTGATGGCCCGGGACATGGGCAAGGCGGACGACCACGAGTACTGGAAACGCATCTTCGAGCGCGGAGTGGACGCCCTCATCTGGGCCTGGGAACAGCCGGACATGTGGACCGATTTCGACCCCAATGAAGTGCGTTACGCCCGGCCGCCCGATGGCGGACCACGGGGGTATCACCGGTATATGGTGACCGCCTGGACGCCGAAAGTGGTGCAGTTGTCGATGGCGATGGGCGACTACCGGCTGGCCGAACTGGTGCATTACTGGAAGCGCATGGCATCGGCGGAGTACACGAAAGATATCGTGTTTGAGGACCTGCCGGGCGGGAAGGAAGCCTTGGAGAAGCTTGCGGACGGTGGCGAGTAGGGGTGCGTTCCCCGAGGGCAGACATGAACACAGGTCACTGGTGTCATCACCGCAAAGCGGCCGCCCTCGGTCGCCATGAGGGGCCCGTGACGGCCTCGGACTCCGTGGGGCCCCGTGCGCTGGACAACGCGCACACCCCACGGCTGGCCGATAGGGTACCGCGCCTACTCTGGGGGAACAGGCCCAGCGAATGGCAATGAACCCCACAGGCGCCGGGCAGATGAACCGCCGGGTGTTCCTGCGCCAGCTGGGTTGCGCCGCTGGCGCTTTCGTACTCGGCGGGAGTGTCATTGAGAGCCTGTGGGAACCCGATCAGCTGCGGGTCACCCGAGTCAGCGTGGCCTTCGCCAATCTGCCACCGTCCTTCGAGGGCCTGCGCATCGCCCAGCTTACCGACGTGCATCACGGACCGACGGTGAGCCTTGAGTTCGTCCAGCGTGCCGTGGAAATGGCGAACGGGCTCGAACCGGACCTCGTCGCGCTTACGGGCGATTATGTGTACCGCGGCACCGAGTACATCCCGCCATGCATGCGGGTCCTGGGCGGACTGCATGCGCCGCTCGGGGTACTCGGGGTCCTGGGCAACCACGACCACTGGCATGGCGCGTCCCTGACCCGCGAGTGGATGGCAAGGGTGGGGATTGCCGACCTGACGAACGCCGCCGTACCCATCCGGCGCGGCGACGGCTTGCTATGGGTGGCCGGCGTAGGCGATCTGTGGGAGGACACCCAGCGCTTGGACTACGCTCTGGCAGACGCGCCCGCCAACGCCCCCGTGCTGCTTCTATCTCACAACCCTGACTACGGTGAACTGCTCACTGACCGGCGAGTGGGGCTCATGCTGGCCGGGCATACCCACGGCGGGCAAGTGAACCTGCCGCTGTTCGGGCCGCCGATCCTGCCTTTGAGGTACGGACGGAAGTATGCCGTGGGCCTGGTGCGGGACGACTGGAAGCAAGCGTTCGTCTCCCGCGGCGTCGGCACGATCATCCCCGCGATCCGCTTCCGCTGCAGACCGGAAGTGGCCCTGATTACCCTGACGAGGGCGTCGCAAGGCGATCCAGTTCCGTGAGCAACGCACGACGAGTGCGATGGTATGCGCCGGGCGATTTCTCGTAGTTGGTGCAGGTCCGCACGATGCGGCGGCGGATTCTGTCGGCGCGCTCGGGGTCTTCGCGCGCCAGCATCGTGAGCAGCGCGTGGTCCTCGAGGCCGTCGCGGAAGGCCAGCATGCGCATGGACGCCCGCAGGCCGTCAGGGCCACGGTACATCATCCAGGCATCGCCGGGCGGGTGCCCCGGGTCCTGCGAACCGTTGGGCAGGGGGCCGATGGACGTGCGGTACTCATCGGCGCCGCGGTACATGTTGGCGGCCCAGAAGAGGTAGCCCTCGGCGCGCAGCCAGAAGGCCAGCCACGGGTACAGGCGGGATTCGGACAGGGGACGGTCCAGGTGCCGGTTCGGGTACGGCGGATAGGGGCTGGTGCAATGGTACAGCCAGCTTGACTGCCCGGCATCGCGGCGTTGGGCGGCGAGGGCTTCGTTCTTCGGAAGGAGCTGCAGGGCGAAAACCTGAATGTCCACCAGCGGCGAGTACTTATCCGGCGTCTTATTGATGGCGTCCACCGTGCGCACCCCGGGCAGGTGGGTCCGGGCGAGCTCAGCCAGGCGCTGGTAGATCTCGGGGTCGCCGGGTTCGTCGAGCTGGTGCTGGATATACCTCTCGTTGATTGCATGCTCTTTCAGATGCTGCCCCAGGGCCGCGTAGAAAATGGGGAGGAACTCCAGCCACTTGTCGCGGGTCGCGGCTTCGGGGAGGGGCTCGGCCTTGCCCGTGGCAGCGTCGCGCACCCATACGCCGCCCATCGCTTTCGTGGGCAGAGAGATGATGTGGGCGCCTTCGAAGACCCGGAAGCCGAGGCGATCGAAGAGCGCGATCCAGCGGTCAAAGCGAGTGAAATCGAACCGGTACTTGCCGTCGCGGCCGCGGATGATGCGGATGAGTGATTCCCTGTGGTTCACGAGTGGGGTGAGGATCGTCTCCTGTCCGAGGCGCCTCAACTGGCGCCCGGAGTGTTCGATGAGCCGCCAGTGGCGCTCTGACCACCAGCCGGGGATCGCGCCGGTGGCGAGATTCACCGGTTCGGGCCAGAACCAGTGGGTGACATGGATCGCCGGATGCGCGGGGATTGGCGTTCGGTGGACCACGAGGCGGAATGGGACGCTCGAGGTGGCTTCGCCGGCCGAGACACGCAGGCCTCCCTGGTAGGGTCCCGGCGGGCAGGCGCGAGCGAC
This sequence comes from Armatimonadota bacterium, assembly GCA_018056145.1. GTDB lineage: Bacteria > Armatimonadota > Zipacnadia > Zipacnadales > JABUFB01 > JABUFB01. The sequence goes on along the minus strand of JAGPGE010000593.1, from coordinate 509 downwards.
AGAGACCTCCAGGAGCGCGGCGTGGGTCTGGTCCGCATCTGCGCGGAATGAGGATGCTTCGGTCACGACTTCCGCCACGTCATAGGGGGCCTCCCGCACGAAACTGGCCATCCAGCCCTCCGGCACCGTCCCGCCGGGCCGGGTCTTCATGGACCCCTGTGTGTTCGCCTCAACGTGTACGGGCAGGATGTGGCCGACTCGCGCGTGCCCAACCAGGGGGCGTCCGTCGGCGCGCGCAATCGGTTCCGGCGCCAGCGTGACCCGGCAATCTCGCGCGACCTGGATGGCGACCTGAAGGGAAACGTGGCCCCCGGGCGGAATGTGGAGTACATCGGGCGGCGGCGATGCCGGCGGAGGCTGGTCCGGGTAGATGCGCACAAGAGAATCGACCGGCTGAACGGTGAGCGCCGGCAGAGCGCCCGCGGGAAATGGCAGGGCACAGAGCAGCAGGACAGTGAGAGCGGGGCAGGTGGTCGGCATAGGGGCGCCTCTCGCGGACAGCGCGATGC
>JAGPGE010000026.1 GCA_018056145.1 Armatimonadota bacterium | reverse complement strand
AGCGGGTACGAGTACCTGGGCCGACACTGGGCGAGCTACGGCTACCTTTGCGTCCACATTCAGCACCCGGGCAGTGATGATGCCGCGTGGCGCGGACAGGCCGACCCGATGGCGAGCATGAAGGCCGCCGCGAACGGGCGGAACACCATGCAGCGCGGCCTCGACATCAAGTTCGCACTGGACCAACTGGAAGCGCTGCAGGCGGCTGACCCGGTGCTGCGGGGGAAACTGGACCTTGACCGGGTCGGCTTCGCGGGACACTCATTCGGGGCTCACACAACCCTCATGGCCATCGGGCAGGTTTTCCCGCTGCCTGGCGGCCGGGACTTCAGCTTCGGTGATCCGCGGGTGAAAGCCGCCATCGCCCTGAGCCCCGCGCCCATGGGCAAGGGGGACCCAGCGAAGGCATACGGCGCAATCGCTACCCCCTGTTTTCATATGACCGGCACCGCCGACTCGTCCATCATCACCGACACCCAGCCTGACGCTCGGCGCGTTCCGTATGACAGTATCACGCGGGCCGACCAGTACCTGCTGATCCTCCAGGACGGGGACCACATGGTCTTTTCCGGCGCTCGCAGACATGGCGACGGCACGAAAGACGCCGTGCACCACAGCCTCATCCTTCAAAGTTCAGTGGCTTTCTGGGATGCATATCTCAAAGGTGACCCAAAGGCGCTTGACTGGCTGACCGGGGAAGGGTTCGCCGGTGTGCTCGGTGATGAGGGGACCTTCGAGATGAAACGCCCGACGGCCCCGCTGGGAGGCAACCCGTAACCCCGCGTCGAAACCTCCTCCCGCGCATCTGCGCAGATTGAGGAGGTCACCGTGAAGTACTCCCTCACACTGTTGGCGCTTTGCTGCCTATGCATCGCATACGCGCAGGAGGTCACCCTCCTGTCTCCCCTGGACACCCGGGCGGACGCGGACCAGTTCGCCTCCCGGGTGCGCCTTGCCTTGGTTGAGCCGGTCCGCGAACCCCGCACCGAAGGCGATGGCGCTATGCGCATCCGGTTCATGCTCCACCCTTCCGCGGACGGCGTGGGCATGGTGGAGGCCCGCGATCACCGCAATGGCCTGCGCTACCGGAATTGGACACCTTACCAGACCCTCGCCGTGGACCTGCTCAACCCCGGAGCCGACGCGGTGGAGATCAACCTCGTGATAGGCAATCGGGACACGGAGTTCCTGCGGCCGGCTACGCTGGAGCCGGGCAAGTGGACCACGGTTGAGGTTGCCCTGGCGGATGCAGCGGCCGCGAGCGTGGACCTGTCTGACGTGCAGCGCATGGGCATCCAGATCCCCGTCCTCACGCGCCCCAGGCCGACAGAAGTGATCGTGGACAACCCGCGACTCATCGGCGCGGACGCAGAGGCGATCAAAGCCGCCCGAGATGTGGAAGACGAGCGCAACCGCACTGTACCGGAGCGCCCGCGGGTGCGAACGGAGGCAGCGCTTCAGGTCGTGCGGCCTGAGCCCACGGGTGAGAAAATCCGGCGCTGCGTGGACGCGCCGGTGATCGCGACCCCCGAGGTCCTGGTGGTGGGCGGTGGAATGGCGGGTGTCGCGGCGGCGGTGACTGCTGCGCGAATGGGCGCGGAGGTGCTCCTCGTTGAACGGTCCGGCTCTCTCGGCGGTATGGCAACGCTGGGGCTCGTCCCGCCGGCAATGAACGTGGGACTGACCCAGGGCATCACGAGGGAGTTCGTGGACCGCCTAAGAGCCGTGGGCGGTCCGGACCAGACCTGGAACCCGGAGGTCATCAAGTACGTGCTTCTGGACATGATGAGACAGTCCGGCGCGAAGCTCATGCTCTACAGCCTTGCGGTGGGGGCAATCGTTGAGGACGGGGCATGCCGGGGCATCATCGTTGAGAACAAGTCGGGAACCCAGGCGATCCGGGCGAAAGTGGTCATCGATTGCACGGGTGACGGAGACGTCGCAGCTTGGTCCGGGGCGCATTTCGAGATCGGCCGCGGGCGCGATGACGAAACCCAGACCCACACCCTTGTCTTCCTGCTGGCGAACGTGGACACAGCGCGCCTCCTGCCTACGGTTAGGGATATCCCCGAGATGATCCGCAAGGCCCGGAGCGAGGGCAAGTACAAGGCCACCTTCGCCGGGGGAGCCGCGATCCAGCCCATCGTCACCGGCACCCACGGCGCGGTAAACGTGAACATGATCAACGTGCCGGAAGTGGACGGGCTAAAGGTGGAGGACCTCACGTACTCCCACGTGGAGGCGCTGCGGGAGGCGCTGGATCTCGTGCCCTTTTTCCGCGAATACGTGCCCGGGTGTGAGGAGTGCTATCTCGCGGGCACCGCGGAGTTCATCGGGGTGCGGGAGAGCCGGCGGATCATCGGCGAGTACACCCTCACGGGTGAGGAGGCGCTGTCCGGCGCGGTTTTCCCGGACGCCATCGCGCGGGGGTTCTACCCCATCGACATCCATTCGCCCGACGGAACGGGGGACGCTTCGGGCGCCCGCCCCGGCAAGCCCTATGACATCCCCTACGGCTGCCTGGTGCCGCTGCAGGTGGAGAACCTGCTTGTCGCCGGGAGGCCGATCAGCGTGGACCATGTCGCCCACGGATCGGTCCGGGTCATGGGCACCACCATGTCCCTGGGCGAAGCGGCCGGGTGCGCGGCGGCCCTGTGCCTGCTGGAGGGAGTGACCCCACGCCAGCTTGCGGGAGAGCGGGTGCGGGCAACGCTGGAGCAACTGGGCGGCTTGCCGGACTACGGGACATTCGTGCCGCCGAACCTGGCGTCCGCGGAGAGTGGAACCATCGCCTCGTCCGACTCGAACTTCGCCAAGGGCGGGTACGCGCCACATGGCGCCATCGACGGGCTTATCACGCGCGACCAATTGAGCCGCTGGCTGTCCGGTGATGGCCCGGAGGCGCACTGGCTGCAACTGGACTTCCCCGAGCCGCGTACCATATCGCAGGCGCGCCTCTACTTCTACAGCCACGAAGGTTCCGGCGACCTGCTCCAGTATGTTCCCCAGCGCTTCGAAATCCAGATCCCCGAAGACGACGGCTGGCGCACAGTGGCGACTAGTCCAGATGTACTCCAGGTTAACCCGCGCCTGGAGTTCGGCCCCGTGACCACGAAGACCATGCGGGTGCTGTTCACCCGCCCCAACATGACCGACAACATCGTGCGCCTGCGGGAAATCGTGGTGCTCGGACCGGGAGGCGAGAAGCCATGACCTGTGCGGAACGACTCGAAGCGGCCCTCGGCGAACTGCGGGCCAATGCGAACCCGAAAGACCTGGAGGGCATGGCGCGGTTCGGCATCAAGACTGACCGGGCGCTGGGCGTGAAGGTGCCCACCCAGCGCAAGATCGCTCGGGCATACCGCAACGACCACGAGTTGGCGCTGGCCCTGTGGGACACGAAGATCCACGAGGCGCGGATGATGGCTTCGATGGTGGATGACCCCGCGCAGGTAACGCCCGCGCAGATGGATCGCTGGGCGGAAGACTTCGACTCGTGGGACATCTGCGACCAGTGCTGCGGCAACCTGTTCGACCGCACCCCGCATGCTTACGGCAAAGTGGTGGAGTGGTCGGACAGGCCCGAAGAGTTCGTGAAGCGTTCCGCGTTCGCGCTCATCGCGGGACTGACCGTGCATGACAAGGCGGCCGGGGATGAGATGTTCATCGCCTGGCTCGAACTTATGGAACGCGAGGCTTGGGATGAGCGGAACTTCGTCTGGAAGGCAGTCAACTGGGCCCTGCGCAACACGGGCAAGCGCAATGCGGCGCTCAACGCGGCGGCGCTGGGGTGTGCCCGGCGCATCCTGGAGCAGGGGACCCGGAGTGCCCGCTGGATTGCACGGGACGCCATTCGCGAGCTTGAATCGGACGCAGTCCGCCGCCGGCTGGGGCTGTAGCCTGATCCGATCGGTGCAAATTCACCACGCAGTGGTGCAAAACCCACCATTGAGTGGTTGATTTTACACCGTCACCCACATCGGGGAGCCAGCACTCATGAACCTGTCGGGCGCTCATGCAGATGCCGTCAATCGCCGGCGCCGGATCTTCGTCCAGTACGACGCCCACGGACAACTGGGCGCCCCCTTCGACGAGTGGCTGGAGTTCCGCTTCGCCTACTTCGACCAGCCCGGTTCCCAGGTGGACACGGTCTGCTGGGACATCGGCGCCGGAAGCTGGGCGATGTACCCCAGCGAGGTGCTCCCGCGGCTGGAGCACCCCGGGATCAGGCTCTGGTCCGAACAAGGCATCGACTGGGTCGCCGAGCTATTGAGGGCCACCCACTCTCGCGGTCTGGAGGCCTTCTGGAACCACCGGGTGAGTGAGGTCGATCTCGCGCCCACCGAGGAACTCGAGCCCGGCATGCGCCTGATGATGGACGACATGAACCCGGTGAAGCGGGAGCACCCCGACTGGGTCATCAAGACCTGGTGGTGGCAGGGCCTTTGGAACTACGCGTGCCCCGAGCTGCGCGAGTACCAGTTGTCGATCCTGCGTGAGCTCGCGGGCAAGTACGACCTCGACGGCTTCCAGCTCGATTTCGCGCGGCATGTCCCCTGTCTGCCGCCGGGACGACAGTGGGAGCTGCGCGGCGAAGTGACTGAGTTCGTGCGCATGGTGCGCCAGATGCTGCAGGATACCGCGCACCAGCGGGGCCGGCCGTACCTGCTGGCCGCACGCATCCCGGAGACACTGGAAGGCTGCCGCGCGGACGGCTTTGACGTCGAGACCTGGGCGCGGCAGGGCCTGGTGGACATTCTCACCCTAGGTTCGCGGTCGATGGACGTGGACATCGAGGGCTTCTCACGGGCCATGGCGGGCTGCAATGTGAAGCTCCAGCCGTGTTTCGACGACCACCACGCCACCGACGGCTACCGGTTCCAGAGCATCGAGTTCCTGCGCGGCGTCTTCGGAAACTGGTGGGCCCGTGGCGCCCACTCTGTGGCCACTTTCAACTGGGCCAATGCGTCGCCGGAGATGTGCCAGGAGTACATCGTCAATCGCTGGATGCGCGGGGAGTTCAATGAGGGCGAACACCACGCCCAGGGGCAGGCGTATCTCGAGGTCGGCAGCCCGCGTACCCTCGCGGGCAAGGACAAGGTGTTCGCGGTGGAGCGACGCGGCGGGTACCCCTGGGCGGAGGGGTACTTCAACCACAATGCGTGCTCGCCCCTGCCTTTGCTCCTGCGGAATGACGGGGCCGCGACGCTTTTGGACCTGCACATCTGCGACCCCGTGCGTGACCTCGCGGACACGGTCGAAGCGTTGATCTTGCGCGCGGTGATCTTCGGCGCGCGCGAGGGCGACCAGTTCGGCGCGAAGCTCAACGGGGTGGAACTGGAGACGGCGGCGGTGGACCACAACTGGAAGGACCCGCAGATCTTCTCCCCCGCTCCCCAGCCTGCTTCGGGCGGAACCGGGCGCTACCCGGTTAACCCGGCACAGAAGCTGCTGCGAGTGGATTTCCGGGTTCCGCCGGGGGCATGCAACCTGAGCCGAAACCGGGCCGAAGTGCGCATCGCGAGCCGCATTCCCTACTGCGCGCAGGAGATCGCGCTTGAGAAGCTGGAGATCCACCTGAAGTACAAGTAGGCGTGCGGCGACTGGATTCACGGCGCGAGAGATGCTCAGCGCATGGCAGCGTCGGCCTGGTCCTGAGTGAGACCTTCCACGCGGACGATCTTGTCGCGAGACTGCGCGCCGCTGGCGATGGTCAGGTCGCCCGGACGGACCCCGAGTTGCTTCGCGAGGAACTTCAGCAGCGCCTTGTTCGCCGCACCCTCCACAGGCGGCGCCTGCAGGCGGACCACCACGGCGCCATCTCGCTCGCCGGCGATCTCATCCTTGCGAGCCCGGGGGATCACGCGCAGTCTCAGGGTCGCGGAGGGCATTGTTCCGTTCGCAGGCCGGCTCCTGGACAGGCGTCAGATGCCCGCGCCCAGAATCACCAGGAATGCCAGGGTGTTATGGAATGCGTGGACAACCACACTGGGCCACAGGGACCGGGTGTTCTCGTAGAGATACGCCAGGAGTACGCCGACGAGAGCCACCGCGGCCAATCCGGAAGGGGCCATGTTCAGGTGCGCGAAAGCGAACATGCCCGCGCTTAGGACGGCTGCCGCCGGCGTGGCAAGACGCGTGCGCAGCCCGGCGTACACGTATCCGCGAAAGATGGTCTCCTCCACCAACGGCGCCAACACGCAGATCAGGATGAAGTAGGTGATGATGTCCGGCAGGCCGCGGGAGTACTGGAGTAGTTCGATGGGCGACATCGCTGCTAGGGGGCTTACACCCAGCCACCGGGCGGCAAGTGCGGCCAGCGCCGCACCGGCCACGAGCATACAGTAAGCGCGCAGACCCGTGGTCGCCAGCGTCAGCCGGAGCCTGCTGCTGAACCCCAGCGCATCCAGAGGACGGATGGTGTACCGGGCGGTCCGGCGGAATATCAGGATCAGCGCGGGTGCAGCGAAGAGCAGGTAGGTCAGGATGGCCGCGATGGGCATTGCCCAGGGCGCACGGCCGTCCAGATCGAGTTTCTGCGGGATTATGTCGGAGAGCAGCCCGGCCAGAAGCATGCCCACGATGAGCACCGCGGTGGCTTCGATGGCCTCAAGGACCGTCCAGCAGACCTGGGGCGTGGGCAACTCAGGACTGGGTTGGATTGTGAAGAGCTTCCGGTATGCCACCGCGGCAAGACAGCCAGTGCCCGCCAGCAGCACAACGAGGTAGATCAGGGCCACGGCGCCCAAGAGCCAGGCGAAATCGCGGGTGCGCCGGTCGATCTCCCGAATGACTTCCTCCGCCGCCCTGTCATCCCCCGCGCGCCGCAGGCAGTCGACCAGGGCCAGGCGTGTGATCCAGTCGCGCCGCGGAGCGATAATGTCGCGAGCCTTCAGCAGCTCATCCCGCGCGACCGCGCCCGTGTCATAGACTCTGGAGACTGCGAAGTACAGGTCCGCGTTGTGCCCGTCCAGGGTCACGAGGCGGTCGAACAATGGGCCGCCCTGCTCAGGGAACCCGCGTTTTGAGTAGATGATCGCAAGCCGGTACATCGCCGAGGCGCTCGGGGATTCCTTCCGCAGGGCAAGGCGCTCATACGCGCCGATGCCGGAATGAAGGATATCTTCCGGGTCCAGGGCCAGCCTGCGAGTGACATGGGGCGGCACGGACTTGAGGAGCATCCCGGCGCGGTAAAGCACATCGCCTTCGAGGGGAACGGTATCGGCGGGGACGTACCAGCCACGCTCGCCGGACAGGCCGTGGATAACGCCGAGAATGGCGGCGACAGCGCCCACGACCAGCGCCAGACGCAGCAGGTCCGACCGCGAAAATGCACGGGGGCGGCGATTATGCAGGGGGGTGCTGGGGAGCATGGAGTGCGCCGGACGCACAGGCAGGCGTGGAGCGAGAAGTCCAGGGGCCGCGACGCCGCACCGGCCGGCGGCTCATCCTCCAAGCTGGCGCGAGCGCTCGGCCGCGGCGACGACGGCCTCGATGGTTGCTGAGCGCAGTCCCCGGGCCTCCAGCGCGCGCATTCCGGTGATGGTTGTCCCTGCGGGTGAGCAGACCATGTCCTTGAGCTGTGCGGGGCCGCCCTTTTCCATGACCCAGGTGGCCGCGCCCAACACCGTCTGTGCCGCGAGTCTCTGGGCAACGGCCCGGGGGAGACCAGCGGCGACGCCCCCGTCCGCCAGAGCCTCGATGAAAGTGGCGACGAATGCCGGGCCGCTCCCGGATAGCCCGGTCACGGCATCCAGCAGGCTCTCGGGAAGCTCTTCCGCGGCGCCAATGGCGTTGAACCAGCGCCCGACCAGGGCCCGATGCTCAGCGGGCACGTGCTCGTTGGCCGAGTAGCCGAAAGCGCCCTGGGCCACTTCGCAGCAGACATTGGGCATGGAACGGATGACCGGAGTCCCCGGCCCGAAATACTCCACGATGCGGCTGATCGCGACGCCGGCCATGATGGACAGCACGGTCTGCCCCGCTGGCCGGGCGGATTTTGCCGGCTGCAGGGCATCCGCGAACACCTGGGGCTTGAGGGCGATCAGGAGAACTTCGCTATCCGCGGCGACGCGCGCGAGGTCGGAAGTGGTGACTATGTCCGGGCAGTCAGCCGCCAGTTGCTCGAGAGCGCCCAAAGCAGTGTCCACCGCGATGATCCGCGCCGGGTCGATCTGTTCGCGCGCCACCAGGGCCCGGATGAGCGCGCCCCCCATCTTCCCCGCACCCACAACGCCGAGCTGGAAAGCGAAATCAGCCACAGTCACACCTCACGCAAGCCCGCGGAAGCAGTCCGGGGCGCTCAGTACGTGTCCTCGTCCTCGTACTCGTCGTCTTCGTACCTGGACTCGCCGATGCGTGAGCCGTCCAGGATCAAGCGCTCAATGGGCATATCGAAAGGAGAGCAGGCATAGACCCAGTTCCCGAGCTTCTTCATGAAACCGTTGAGGCCGTAGGTGACGCCTGCGAGGAAGTCCCGGATCCGCCGTGCTTCGTCAGGATTGGTGCCCTCGAGGTTCAAGATGACGGGGATCTGCCGCTTGATTTCGTCGGCGACGATGGTGGCCTCATCCATATTGTGGGGTTCGGCCCGAACCAGGGGCACGGTGGCCGCGACCGTTGACTGACGCGGCGGGTTGAGGTGGTAGACTCCTTCGTCGTGATCCTCTTCGTGCACCGTCTCCGACCGCATCGCGGTGTGACGGTGGTAGCCATCATCAAGACCCAGGCCGAAGAAATCGAGCGCGCGCTCCCAGACGGTCTGACTCACAGTGGGCTCCCTCCTGGCGAAACCAGAGTGCTGCAGCGAAATAGTACGTGATGATTGCTTCGTGCGCCGGTCGAAGCCGGCATGCTGTGATGAGTTGCGTGCGACCAAGAGTGCCCCGGTTATGAGGCCAGTCAGCCTGTCAGGCTTCCCGGCGCTTGCCGAAGATCGCCGTCCCCACTCGAACGAGGGTAGCACCCTGTTCCACGGCGATCTGGAAGTCCTGCGTCATGCCCATGGAGAGTTCCGTCATGCTGCCGGGCGGCAGGTTCGCCGCCAGCTTCTCAGACAGCTCCCGCAGGGCCTGGAAGTGCCGCCTAGATTCCTCCGGATCTGCTGCGTACGGCGTCATGCCCATGAGGCCGCGCAGGTCGAGATGATTGAGCGAAGTGACGTGCTGCGCCACGGCTTCCACGTCTCCGGGCGCGAGGCCGAACTTGGTGTCTTCACCCGCGATGTTCACTTCGAGCAGGACCGGCTGTCTGCGTCCGGCCCCCTCCGCCCTGGCCTGGATCTCATCGGCCAGCCGCGTACTGTCCACCGAATGGATCAGGCTGCAGAAGCCAGCGATCTGTCGTATCTTGTTGCGCTGAAGATGGCCGATCGCATGCCACCTGAGACCGGGCAGGTCCGCGAGAGCCTCGTGCTTGGCGACCATCTCCTGCACGTAGTTCTCGCCGAGGTCGGTTGCACCCGCTGCAACGACTTCGCGGATCTCATCAACCGACCGGGTCTTGGTGACCGCTACCAGCGTCACCTGTTCTGGCAGACGACCCGCGCGCCGGGCTGCTTCGTCGATCTGCTCTCTCACCTGGCGAAAGGCCGTCTCAATCTGGTTCATCGCAATGCCCGCGCGCGATTCGTCCACGAACCGCGGAGTCTATGAAGACGACTGGTCGTCCTCTTCCTCGCCCTCTTCGCTCTCAAGCTCCCAACCGCCGAAGTCGGCCTCTTCTGCGGCGGCGGGTGACTCAAGGGGTGGCAACTCATCGTCCATCCCCGGCGGAGGCGGTGGAGGCGGTGGAGGAAGCTCGTCGCTGATCTCGTCAAAAGGCGGCGGAGGCGGCGGAGCGAATTCGTCCTCTTCGAACACGACTCCCGGCGGAGGCGGCGGAGCGAATTCCTCCTCTTCAGCCACCACACCCGGCGGAGGCGGCGGCGCAAACTCGTCCTCTTCCTCGATCAGACCGGGAGCAGGCGGCGGGGCGAACTCGTCTTCCTCCGCTTCCACCACTCCCGGCGGAGGAGGGGGAGCGAAATCGTCCTCGCTCGTATCCACCACTGCGGGCGCGGAGGCGAAGAAGTCCTCGTCCGGCGCGATCTCGTCCACGGGTTCTGGAGCCTCGAGGATCGGCCCGGGAACGCTCTCGTCGGGCACCTCGACCGCGTCGGGCTTGGCGCCCTCAACCGCCATCGGCTCGGCGTATTCCTCGAGCTCCTCGAAGACGCCCGGTTCCTCGTCATAGTGGTCGACGGCCTCGCCAACGTAAGCGTCTTCGTCGCCGTAGGCCTCTTCACCGACACCTGCCGCGAGACCCACATCGCCGACGGCATCGAGGACCTTGGCGGCGAGATCGGGCCGGCTGAAAACGGCTACTGCCGTGGTATCGATGAGGGAACCACAATGGGAGCAGAAGCGGGAACCCGAGGGGTTTCTGGCGCCGCAAGCCGGACAGTTTGCTCCGGCGGACCGGTCGAGGAGCAAGTTCAGGCACATGACGCAGGCGCCACGACCAGGCGGGTTGTGGTAGCCGCAGCGCGTGCAGTAAATGCCGGATTCCGTTGCGGATGCGGTGCCGGCCTGGGACACGGTCTCGAATTCGCTGGAGTTCTCTGCCACGGTCAACAGACCTCCGAAGCCCGCGGGCGCGCTGGATGCGAAAGCCGCGGACGCGGTGTTGTCCGGGCCACCGACTGACCGGGGCCGCGGGCCGATTGGAACCGGCTACCTGCGAAGATGCTAAAGAAGACAATAGCACACATCTTAGTCCAACACAAGACTTCCAGGGCCATGCGCGGGCCGCCAATTGCCCACGGTGACGCGGCCTTCCCACACCTGCGCGGCGTGGCGCCGCGCTCCGTGACATCTGCGGCGACGGATGCGGGGCTTCCCACGCGCGCGGTGTGAAGGCCTCCCTATCGCGGATGCGGACGAATGGTTGTTCGGATCCCCGAATGATATCTTCGACTGACGCGGAACCAAGTCCACGCGGAATCTGTCAAACGCTGTATAGGCTCAAATCTTAATCTTCTACATCTTGACACCGGCTTGGTTTCGCAGTAGTATCGAACTGTTATTCGAATGACGACATCGCGGCAAGTGCTGGAGTTGACGACGATGGACTGGATCTGCCCTTTGGGAAGCACGTCGCTGAACGGACTGCATGTCGCATTGATGATCATCGCCTACGCGGCCCTGCGAGTTCTGCTGCATGACGGTCGCGCGGCGGGAGCGGCGCGAGGAGCAGGGACCGTGGCTCGCCCGAAGACGTCGGGCCGGCGATATTCGTCCACCGAGCCCGCGGGACAGCGCTGGGCGAAGCGCGCTGAGATGCTCGAGAGAATGCACTACTCGGCAGATGTGGTTTCGGCGAAGCGTCGCGAGAAGACCCGCCGCGCAGCGTAGCCAAGCGCTGGCGCAGGTACCGGCCTCGGCCTGGTTCATCGGAAAGCCCCCGTGGGTACCAACGCGGGGGCTTTGTCTTTGCGCGGAACCGACCTGCGGGTCACCGCTTCCTGGCGCGGCGCGAGTACAACGGCAGGCACAAAACGAGGATACCAGCGCAGGCGATGACCGACGAGACGGTCTCATGGAACCTGAACCCGGCCAGCGCGAGGGCCACGTAGCCTCCTAAGTAGCTCAGAACCCCGACAGTCGCGAGAAACCATGGTGACCGCAGCCACCCGTGCCGCGTGTCGTTCCAGGCATTGACCAATGCCATCCAGGGCCTGTATGCCAGGGCGATCAGCGCGAGAATAGCCGCCGTGGTAATCAGAAATGCGGGAAGGCCCATGTCCCCCGTGAGATGCAGACGGGGCATGATCGACCGACCGATGAGCCAATGGATTGCAGTGGCGGGAAGAGCGAACGTGCCGAGGGTAACCGTGACACTCCTAAGGGGCACCCATTTCGACACCCCCTCCAGCAACGAGCACAGCACCCAGAAGAGCGCGAACACGCCGCAGGTCAGGATGGAGTACCCGAGACTGATCGGGATCTTGGAGAGGCCCCAACCCTGGTAGGCCGCGAGATAGGCCGCCGCCGTGAAGACCGCGCCGGCCGCAAAGGTCAGGGCGCGCAGGAACCGGGTAGGCTTGTTCCCCTGCCGCACGAGGACCACCCCGAGCGCATAGCCCAGGAACACCACCGGTAGCCAGCCGGGGAGCGGGAAGTGCCCGGTGAAGAGCACCGAGTTCATCAGGAAGCCGCTTACCCCGCTTGCGGGCTCAAGGCCAGCAGGCAGGGCAGTCTGCTGCCACGCAACGATGCCCCAGCAGATCGGGATGAGCGCGAGACCGGCCATCCAGCCCCGTGCAGACACAGCCAGCAGCCCGCAAGCCGCCATCGCGATCCCGATGCAGTGCAGGAAGTCGAACTGCGCCAGATCTCGGAGCATGAGGGTCCACAGGAAGCCCGCGAGGAAAACCAGCCAGCCGCGCCGGGCAAGCTCCCGACGGCGTTCGGCCGCGCGCTCCTCGCCCAGGAAGAGCGCGCATGAGACTCCGACCACCCCGAAGAACAACCCCGCAGCGAAAGTGAGTACGAAGAAGACCGATTCTCCGTGGACGCGATCCAGGACGTCCTCGCGCAGGAAGACGTGCCAATAGTGGGCGGCGACCATGCCGATGATAGCCCATCCGCGCACGTAATCGACGAAAAAGAGCCGCGGTCGTGCTGGGGCGCTGCTCGCCACGCTGTCTTGTCCCTACCTTCTTGGTGGGATGCTGTCGCCGTTCATCAAAGGCGCCACCGACCCACGCCGACGATCCGGCATCTTCGCCGGGCGAGACAATCGGTACACCGTCCAGTTCTCGAGGTCCGGCACGGTGGCCTGCGTGTAGCGCGACGCGATGAAGGCTTCGAGAGCATCCCCAAACTCGCCGCGCATGCAGCGCCGGCCCAGGGCATCGATTGCGATGACCCCGGGTGGGTCTCGGCTGAGGTCGCCCACGAGCTCCGCCACATGCCCCTGGACGAAGACCACGTTGAAGAACCGGCTGGGTGAAACGCGGTCGCTGAGGATGTAGACCTCGCTGCGCAGGCCCACGATGTAGACCGGCTCCCCGTCTGACGTCTCCCGCTGGATGTAGTCCACCAGTGGCCGGTGCGCCGCCACCCAGTCGCTCTTGTCCGCCCGCGCGGACATGATGCAGTCCGCGGGCTCCCACAGGAACAGAGTGAGGAAAGCAGCCGCGGCGAAGCCGATGACATTCCGCGACTGGCGATCCATGTCCCGGAAGCGACCGGCAGCGCACGCCCCGAGCAGCACCAGTGCCGGGACGACCGGCTTGTACTGGTGGGGGTAGAACCACCCGGACCCCGCCATGGCCAGAATGCTCAACAGCGCCCACCAGCGCGCCAGGACAAGCAGGGGCCGTATGGGCTCCGGGGCCTTCCAGCCAGGCGCGAGGGCCAGTGCCGCCAGGGCGATGAGCCCGATCCCGTCGGTGCGCAGGTAGGGCATCAGGAAAGTGCTCACGGACCGCCAGATGTCTCCAAGCGCGGCGGGATGGGTATCGTGGGCGGCGAGGCTGACGAAGGCCACCTGCCAGTACTCCCGCAGGATCCCGGCGGAAGCGGCCCACGCGAAGCTCAACGCGATGGGGACCGCCACGCCAAGCAGCGCCAGCAGGGCGGCCATTGGCATGCGCAGGAGCACAAGACTGAGGACGAGAGCGGCGATCTCCGCGACAGCGACGGGCTTGAACAGGAACGCGCATCCGAGGAGGATGCCGCCCATGAACGCGAAGCCGGCGCGTTGCCGCGTCACGGAGAGCCAGGCAATCAGCATCCCGGCGCATACGAAGGGCGCCATGAAGGCTTCGGTATCGGCGAGGTTCCCGTGGACCCCGCGTCTCAGGAGGAACGTGGCCACGAGCAGCCCGGCAGCGAGGCCCACGCGCCTGCCCTGGAATGAGGACACGAGAAGGCCAAGCAGCGCCGCCGCGAGCAGTTGCGCGAACGCGGCCGCCACGCGGGTGCCCCCGAACATGCCGCTTCCGTCCCCCATGAACAGCCGGTAGGCGAGGAAGATGCCCGGAGGCTTGTTCTCGAAGGCGCCGCGGTATGGCAGCAGGTCGCCGGTCGCCCAGAAGTGGGCGATGTAAGCGAACAGCGCTTCGTCGGAATCGGGGCCGGAATCACGCCCTGTGACCACGAAGGCCACAAGCTGGCAGACCACGACGACGACAAGCAGGATCACGAGAGCCCGGCTGGACAGCAGGCTCCCGGCGCTCACAGGGGCACGACCCATTTGGGCTCCCTCTCCCCCCCGGCTGAGTTCGCCCCATGTTCCCCGGGCGCACAGGCAATCCCTTCGCCGAGGACTGGCGACCCTAACCCGCAGGCGCGGGCTGGACGGGCGCTGTCCGGCCGATCTCGAACTCCAGCACATACCAGTCCAGATTCTGACGGGTTACCGGGTCCTGCATGTTCTCGCGCCGCACCGTCTTGAGCCATTCCGGGTGGTCCGTCCAGGCCTGCATGTCGATGGTCTTACGGTACTGGTTCTCCACATAGACCGGGAAGCGCACGGACAGCTTGCGCTGCGCCCCGAGGGTGGACAGATCGATTACCGCGCCTCGGGTTGACACCTGGTAGGACTTGTACAGCCGCAGGCCCGAGGGCGGGATGACCGTCCTGTCTACCCCGGTGGGCAGCTTGCCGTCGGCCTTGAACTGCTCCATCCAGCGCTGCATCACTTTGAGGCCCGCGGGATTGAGGGCGGTCTGGGCGATCTGGCCGTAGTCGGCCAGCCACAGACACGGGTTTGCGGCATCCCAGACAATCTCGGCAGGTGGGTGCTGGTTCGGCGAGAAGAAACCGATGAGGCTATCGGACACCGAGGGCAGTTGCGCGGGCATGACCCCGGTCCGGTCGTAATCATGCCGGGCCCGCCACGCTTCGACATTCGCCCAGAAACCGTTCCCGCTGGACAGCTGAACCCACCACTGGGTCACCGGGTGGGTATCCACGAGAACCGTGCGCGCCGGCACATTGAGGGCGCGCAAGAGAGCGACGGCGAGGCGTTCGTACTCGGCGCAAGTGGCGCGCCGGGTCTCGAGCACCTGGGAGGGCAGCTGGAGCCAGTCCTCCGGGTCCCGGCTCCAGGCACCGTGGACAAGCTGCCAGTTGCCGCAGGCGGGGTCGCCTGGGAAGGACCGCTCTGAGTCGTAGGCGATGTTCGAGACCAGCCACTGCACCGTGGCCTGCACCAGTGCCGCGGATCGCAGGCGGTGTGGTTCGGCGACGGAGGCCAGGATCGCGGAGGCTTGGGCGACAATGGCCGTGTTGTCGCTGTCCACTCTCGGGCTGGGCTCCAGGTAGGTCTGGACCTCGCGCGGGTAGATCTTCATGTCCACCACCGCGCTGTCGAAGGCGCTGGGGGGAGGCGGGACCTCGCGCAGTTCCACCATCCGGCAGACGCGCACCGCGAGAGTGCCGGTGAGCCGGGGCGACCCTTCGCCCTGCGGCGCCAGAAGCAGCACCGCGGCGCCCGAGGGCTGATCCGTCGGCGTCAGCCCGCCGGAGAAGCCATCGATGAACCCCGGACTGGAGGCACGCAGGATGTACCGGGGCGCCGACACGGGCACATTGGGGATGACGAAGTTGCCATCCTCGTTCGAGTACGCACCAAGCGGGGAGCCGACGACCGTCACCCGCGCGTCCTTTACCGGATTCCCGGCAACGTCCACGATCTTGCCCGAGAGGAAGCCGCCGCGAGTTGGTTCTTGCTGCCGCGCCGCGAACGCCTCCAGCTTCCGGTAGAGGTCATCCAGAGCGAGGCACGCCGCGGCGTGGTCGCCCCTCTTGATGAGATCGGCGACAGCACTGACCGTTGCCGGGGGGAGCGCCTCGTTCACTGGCAGGCGCCGCTGCCGCATGTCGCCGAGCCACATCAGCAGCGCGGCGTGGCGCTCAAGCAGGGTGTGGTGCGTGGTAGGGGTCGCGCGCACTTCGAAACGCGCGCGCCAGACTGCCCAGTGGTCGTAGCCTTCCACCCGCAGCGGCTGGCCCGCCGGGTAGAACGCGGGCAACGCTCCGGACGCGGCTGCGAGCGAGGAAAGCACCACCAGAAGGACGGTGGGTGCGAAAAAGCTGCGTGACATTCCGGGTCACCTCCGACCATGCGAGAAGGGAAGGGCACGGGAATGAGCGAACCCGCGTCCATGTTCCCTTTGACCGAAAGGAGTGGCGAAAGGTGCGGTTCCGCGGGTCGTTGATGATGGTGGTCCTGCTGGTGGCGGGTATTGGGCAATGCCAGTCGGAGCGCTGGGCTGAGTTCGGGGAGTACGCGAAGCGTCTGGCCCCCCTGGACCCGACTCCCGCGGGCGAAGGGCATCTCGGGCTCATCGAGTCCGGCAAGTGGGTGCCGATGCGGTTCCCCGTCCCCGAACAGGAGGCAGCCGGGTACTGGCTGCGCATCGGGGCTGTTGTGGGCTACAGCGGCAAGGGCACCAGCTACCAGTTGCTGCTGCGGCGCGATAGCGCCGACGGTGAACTCATACACGAGGGACCCGTAGTCACCAACGGGGACGAGTGGAACCAGAGCAACCTGGCGCCCATCGACCTGACTGAGAAGATCACTGCCGCCGACCGGCAGCGGGGGCATATTGACGTCTTCGTCGGCGCAACCGTGGCAGGCGATGGGTGGACGTCCTACCGTTACGGCACGGGCAGGGACCTGTTCGCACTGGCGACGGTGATGGATGAGGAATCCACCCGGCAGATGAAGGCCGCGGCGGCACTGACTAATGCCGGTGTGTCGCTGATCCCTGTGCCGCGGGAGGTGCAACTGACGGGGGGCGAGTTCGCGCTCGAGGCGGACACCGTGATCTGTCATTCGGAAGGCGATGATGACGCGGCCTTCGCTGCTCGGGAACTGCAGGCGCTGATCCAGGAGCGCACCGGTTTTGAGTTGGGCGTGCGTGCGCTGGACCCGCAGGCTGAGAATGCGCCCGCGAATGCCCTGGTATTGATGAAAGCAGATCTGGACGTGCCCTCGGACAGCCCCGAAGCCTACGCGCTGGAGGTTTCCGCCGACGGCGCGCGGGTAAGGGCCCGGCACGCGCGGGGCATCCTGTACGGGGCAATGACCCTGGGCCAGATGGCCCGGAAGACAGACGCCGGGCCTGGTATCGCCTGCTGTAATGTAAAAGACTGGCCGGCTTTCCCCTACCGGATTATCCAGTATGACATCGCCCGCGGGCAGAGCGTGGACGTGGAGTATGTGAAGCGGATGATCCGCGCCCTGGCAAGGTGCAAGATCAATGGCCTGCTCTTCTACATGGAGGACGACTTCCGCTTCAGGACGTTCCCCTTCCTTGGGCGCGAGGGCACGTTCACCCACGAGAAAGCCCGGGAGCTTACGGAATACGCGCGCCCGTATCACATGCAACTGATCCCGCAGTTCGAGGCCCTCGGGCACGCATCGGCGGTATTGCGGCACCCGGAGATGGAGAAGATGCGGGAGGCCGGCGACCCGTGGGTCTTCTGCACCAGCGAGCCCGAGACCTGGAAGTTCCTGGACACCGTGTTCGCCGAGCTTGTGGAAGCCTTCCCCACCACCGAGTTCATCCACACCGGCGCGGACGAGTTCGAATTCGGGTTCGCCAAGTGCCCCCAGTGCAAG
>JAGPGE010000592.1 GCA_018056145.1 Armatimonadota bacterium | reverse complement strand
CCTGCAGACGGAAGCGGGGGACTGGAGCCGCTCGGCCATGAACCTTGAGCGGGAGTCGTCCTTCGCGCCGGACCCGTCCGCGGGGGAGGGCGCCTGGAAGTTCGAGACCGACCTGCAGGGCTGGGACACGGTCTACACCGCAGTTGGCGACGCTTTCGCGGAGGACCGCGAACTGCTGGTCTTCGACGCAAAGAGTGAGGGGCCCACCGGGCAGATGGTGGTGGAACTGGTGGAGGACGACAAGTCCCGCTGGATCACTTCCGTGGACATCACGGGGGACTGGCGGACCTACGTCCTGCGCCCCGCGGATTTCCCGTACTGGGAGGACTCGGCCGCCCGCGGACGCGGTTTCGCGGGGGACAAGGTGCGGCCGGGCCATGTCCTGCGCATCAGCCTGGGCATCGCCAGCAGCCACAACAGCAAGGTGGAGCCCGGGCACAACGCTTTCTGGATCAGGAACCTGTCCACCGCGCAGGATCCGGGTCTGCCCGCGCCGGATTTCAGCATCTCCGACGTCCAATCGCTCTGCCCATCCTACATGCTATACCCGGTGAACGAGGCCGCGTCTATCGCTCCGGCGGGGAATGCCGATGCTTCGCGCACCGCCTGGACGGGCGAGTGTTTCTCCCCTGTCTGGCGGGAGAGAGGCCGGGGCCTGAACCGCGGGCGGTCCTGGCGCTGGGTGCCGGTGCTCGAGGCTTTCGACGCATCGGGCAGGCAGCTGGGCGCGCCGCTGTCGTGTATGGTCGGGGATGGCACCTGTCCGAACGCGGTCTGGGCCAACGTGGCCGTTGCTGACCCGGTGCAAGCCCTGGACCCACGGATTCTTGGTCCACTGACCGGCCTCGCCGTGCGCATGGCTGACGGTCACTTCCTGCTGGAAGGCGGCGCGGAGCTCTTTTCGTACCTACCGGGCGAGACGGTGGAATTGGGCGCACAGGCGCTCAATGTGGGGCGCGCGCCGGCTGACCTCACGGTGGAAGTCGACGTGCGAGATGCATCCGGAGCCCGAATCTTCGAAGCCCAGGAGACGCTGGCGGTCGATGCCGGAACCGCTCGCAAGATACAGCGCTCCTGGAAGCCAGATGCCCTCGACCGGGCGGGGTATGAGGTCACGGTGCGGTTGCTGGACGGCGAGCGCGAAGTGGACCGCATCAGCCACCGTATCGAAGCCCTGCGCTCCGAACCCGCCGGGCCTGAGGAGTTTGTGCGGGTGGAAGGCAGCCGGTTCATGCTGGGCGATGAGCCCTGGTACTTCAAGGGCATCAATTACCGCCCCGGGTTCATGGCCGGGTATCCTCACCTGAACCTGATCGCCCGGGAGTGCTACGATCCGGAGATCATCGAGCGCGAACTGGACTGGATGCAGGAGGCGGGCATGAACGCCATCAGCGCCATCCACGCGCTCATGCCACCCAACCCGGAATCGCCACTGGCCTACCGGGACCAGCTTGACTTCCTGGAACGCTGCGACCGCCACGGAATGAAGCTCTTCTTCATCGTCCCCCATGGCCGGCCGTACCAGGGCGAGAACGTCTATGCACTCATGAACTACATCCAGAATGCGGGCATCAAGGACCACCCGGCGATCATGTGCTGGGAGCTTGCCTGGGAGCCCATCGAGGGGCCGTGGCAGGGCAAGCTGGATTTCATATTGGAGGACTGGAACCGCTGGATCGTGCAGCGGTACGGGAGCATCGCGGCAGCCGTCGCCGACTGGGGTTTCGACCCGCGTGAGGAAGGCGCCGGGAAGGTTCCGGTGCCCACTGTTGAACAGTGCCGCGCTCACGGGGACTGGGACGTGTACGTGGCCGCGTTCCGCCGAGCCTTCAGCGATCTGATCAGCGCGCGCTACCGGGACATCGCGCGGCCCCTACGGGAATGGGACCCGAAGCATCTGATCTCCTTCCGCGGCGGCGCCTGTGGGATACCCCATGCCGACCGCTTCGCCCATATCCACAGCGCCGGCGCGTCGAAACACATGGACTTCCTCAACCCCGAGGGCTACAACCTGCAGACCGGCGGCTGGGCCAAGCCCACTCCGCCTGACGACATTCGCAAGGGCGGTCTAGTCACCCTCTACTATCGGTACGCGTCCCGGGAGAAGCCCATCGTCTGGATGGAGTTCGGCTTCACCGTCAATGGTTTCCACCGTGAATGGCAGCCGGATGACCTGTTCATCGACCCGGAGAAGCTCCGGCTGCAGGCGCAGGAGTACGAGGCCTTCTACTCCATGTTCATCGAGTCCGGCGCGCGGGGGGCGGCTCCGTGGTGGCTTCCGGGCGGCTTCCGTCTCGGCGAGAACAGCGACTTCGGCATCCTGGAACCAGACGGTTCCGAGCGCCCGGCGGCGAAGGTGGTCCGCAAGTATTTGCCGCTGTTTGACACCGTGCAGCATCCGGCTGCCAATCGCATCATCGAGATGGACCTGGACGCAAGCTATCCGGACTCCTGGCCGCTGCTATCCGACGCTTACCTGGCCGCGGTGCAAGCTGGGCAGGTCCCGGGGCTGATCACCGCCGGGAACGGGACCTCATCCGCCGACTGCCCGCTGGTCGCGGTGGGCAATGTCCCCTGCAATGGGCACAATCCGCCGATCCATCTGAACGCTGAGTTCAACGCGGTTGAACTGAAGATTGGGGACGGAGACTGGCAGCGCGTGCGGGACGGGGAGGTCATTGACGCACCGCGCGGCGCGAGTGTGATGTGCCGCGCCAGCGTGGGCAATCTCGGCGAAGCGAAGTGGCTGGCGCCGCAGAATGCTCCCGACGTGGGTGGAGTGTACCTTGCCGGCCGGGCGGAGTACGGCATGCCCTTCGCCGCGCCGATTGCCGCCGACGCGCCCTACCTGTCGGACGCAGAGGTGCTTCCGTTCGCCCTGGTGCAGGCGTTGGGCGGGGAGCAGAGCGTCTCATTCGAGATGCTGGCGGCGGGGAGGGTTTACTTCGGCGAGCGTCTCACGGTGACCATCAGACCAGGGGGATAGGGGGAGTCCGCACCCGGCTTACTTGCCCGGCACGATCACTGCCGCTTCGGTCTGCACGATGACCCCGCCCGACATGTCGCGCACGGTCACCCGGATCACGTGCTCGCCGGGTGACAGCGCGTCGGCGTTGAGCGGGAAGAACCAGGCGGGAGTGGTGGATGTCGCTCGGAAACGCCCGTCCATCTCGAAGGTCACCCGGTCCGGCTGGAGAGACGGGTCGAGGATCGCCTCAACCGTAACGCGTCCTTTGAGCGCCGCCGGGTCGCCGCCCCTAACCACAATCGCCACTCCGTTCCTGGGCGGGTTCGCGCCGCCGGAGAGCGCCAGCGGCACGGATGTGGCCTTTGCGGGCATTGAGGCTCCGGGCGCTGGTGGGCCGCCCGCAAGAGGCTGCGAGGGGCCAATCAGCGGGGGGAAAGGTTGCGTCGGCGCAAACGCCACCGGCGCCTCGGCGGTTCCGGGCAGCACTACGGAAGGCCCCGGCGCGATGCCCCCGTCCACCTTGCTCAGGAAATGCGGCGACGATACCAGCGACCGGTACGCCGCGAGCACCCGTTCGTCGGTGGTCAGCGAGTAGTCGTTGTGGGCGAGTTCCTCGCGCACCGCGTCCACCGAGAACCAATTGATCATCCGCACTCGGGGGAACCGGGTCTGGATGCTCTCGTACATGCGCCGCATCTCGCGGATCGCGAAGTCCACCGTAGCGCTGGCTGCCGCCTGGCAGTAATGGGTGGCCGCATACTCGCCGATGGCGATGGGCTTTCGGTCGGCGTACAGGTTGTAGATGAACTCGACATGCTGGACCGCGTTGTCCACCGCGCGCTTGGTCACATCGCCCGAGTGGTGCACCACGCTGTAGACGTTGACCCCAACCCAGTCCACGTACTCATCGCCGGGATAGTACAAGGGGATTGTGCTCTTTGGAGTGGCGAAGGGGCACCAGATCAAGATCGCGTTCGGCGCGCCCCGGTAGAAGGCCTCGTACAC
>JAGPGE010000591.1 GCA_018056145.1 Armatimonadota bacterium | reverse complement strand
GCAGACGCAGGCGTGGCTTCGCGCACGCTGTAATCGAGGCTTGGCGAGGTGGTGAAGTCTGTGATCTCGGCCTGGCGAGCGTTGGAGTGCGAGCGCTGGCCCGGACCATCCACCAGAAGTGAGTTGACGCTGCGGGTCTGCCACATCCAGTTGGAGTGATGCGGGCTGCCGTACAGGTCGCGCCGCCCGGTGTAGATGAACACCGGGTCGCCCTTTACGCTGAGCAGGAATGCATTCTGGGACTCATAGCCGTGGCTCTGGCTGCCCATGGGGCTGCTCTTCATCATGAACTGCACATCGTTGTCGCGGTTGATGAGGTCATTGTGGAACACCGCGACGCCGATGCCTGGGAAGAGCTTTGATGACGGCAGGTCGATGGGCGCCTTCGCCTCGACCGGCGGCAAGCTGCCGTAGATGAACCCCATGTAGCCACCGGGCAGGTCCGCGGCCTTGGATTGCTCGGCCAGCCACTTCCAGTAGCCATTGCCGGCCATGCGGGCGAAGATGCTGATCAGCGAACCGCAACGCTGGGCGGTGAAGCCGTAGGTCAGGTCGCCGAATCCGCCCAGGGTCTCGCCGGGGGGCACCACGTACAGCGGGAAATCCCCGGCCTTCGCGAAGAAGGGCTTCTGGTAGCCGTCAATCCCGAAGATCGGCTTCATATGTGCGAGCCACCAGGTCACCTTGCCCTGATAGCTGGTGAAGTACGAGATCCCCTCGTGCCAACCGCCTTCGTCGTCGTTCCAGACGGGGTACGAGTTGAAGAAGATGTTCATGGCAAACCAGGCCCAGTCCTCGGCGCCGGGGATTTCGCCCATGAACGCACAGGCGACCTCGCCGAGCTTGTGCCAGGCGCGGTTCGAGTGGCTGTTGTACGGCATCCAGATATGGCGTCGGCCGGACAGATGGTCGTACATTTCCTTCCCGCGCACCGCCATGCACGCCCGAACCGCCTGCCGATCCTCCTCCGATAGATAGTCATGGATCCAGGTGTAGGTCCGCGAGGCGAGGTACGAGAAGGGCATGCCGGCCTCGTCATTGTACCGGTACCCGGTGGCGCCCTTCGGGTCCCACTTGACAGCCTCCAGCAGGATCCGGCGCGCTTCCGCGGCGTACTTCTCCTCGCCACCGATCATGTACGCAAAGGCCAACGTGGCCGACGAGTCTAGAGCCGCCACCACCCGTTCGCGGTTGCCCCACCAGATCTTTGCCCACCCGTCCGGGTCCTTGGTGCGCATGTCCGGGTAGGGGTACTTAGGGGGCTCGCTCACATCAGGCGGCTTGGCGAGTAGCGCCTCGCAGCGCTTGACGATGCCCTGCCACGAGTCGTTGAGGCGTCCATTGGCAAGCTCGCGGAACTCCTGCACGCCTTCCGGCCGGACGAACAGGCGCGGGTGGGATGTGGGCACACGGCTGAGGAGTTCATCGCGCTCTGGCATGGGGAACTTGCGGGAGGTCTCGTCGATGCGGAAACTGCGCACGCTGCTCCAGGGCGACTGCTCGCCGTCCTTGCTCGCGAACCGGAACCGCCAGAAGTACTCGCCGGGGCCGAAGGACACCGAGGGGCAGTGGCAGTACAGCGTGAGATCGGTCGCCTCGTGCACGATTCGCGCGAAATCGCCATCCGCGGCAACCTGGATGGAGTAGGAAGCAGCATCGGCCTGCGGGCGCCAGACGAATCCGGGCGGGTCTACCGCTGACAGTGATCCGTCGAAGGGCCGGAATCCCCACTCGCCCTCGCGGGCCGGTGTCTCGTCGGGGGGATCCAGAGCGAACGCACAGGTCGACAGCAATGCGAGGGGGAACATCAGGCAGAAGATGCGCATGGTTTCCTGTCTCTCCGTGGGGACGAAGCTTGGGTTTGTCAGATCTTCCGATTGTCAATGACGACGGCGCGCTTCTCTCCGTTCGCTGAGAGTGAACGCGGTTCGGTGATGTGCACCCCGATCTCGAACCCGAAGACCCGCAACAGTCGCTCCTCCAGGTCGCGATCAAGGCGCTCGATGGCGCGAATCGTATCTTCGGACAGGACACTGGAGAGTTCGACCTCGACGCGGAGCGTGTCTTCCGCGCCCCGGCGGTCAACGATCATGCGGAAGCTGGGACCAAGGCCGGGTGCCTGGTCGATGACAGCCGCGATGTCTTCGGGGAAGATATTGCGGCCGTGGATGATGACCATGTCGTCGGTCCTGCGGCGAACATTGGCCATGCGCGCGAAAGTCCGTCCGCAGGCGCAGGGTTCGGGGTCGATGGAGGAGATGTCGCCGGTGCGATAGCGCAGGACCGGCATGGCCTCTTTGTGGACGGTGGTGAAGACGAGTTCTCCCTCCGCGCCGGGGGGCAGTACCTCGCCGGTTTCGGGATCGATGACCTCCACGATGAAGTGGTCCTCCGCGACGTGCAGGCCGCAACGGAACTCGCACTCCCCAGATACGCCGGGCCCGCCGACTTCAGCAAGACCGTAGATGTCCGTGGCGCGAATGCGCAGGCGCTCCTCAATCTCCTGCCGGGTCTTCTGAGACCACGGCTCTCCACCAAACACACCCACCCGCAGGCACAGGGAACTGGGCGCAACGCCGACTTCATCCATGGCCTGCGCGATCTGCAGGGCGTAACTGGGGATGCCGACGAGGGCGGTGGTGCGGAAGTCCTGCATGACTTTGACCTGGCTCTCGATATCCGCGCTGGACACGGGAAGCACCGACGCACCGATGCGTTCTGCGCCCTGATGCAGACCGAACCCACCGCTGAAGAGGCCATAGCCGAAGAAGATCTGTACCACGTCGTCCTTCGTGACGCCACCGGCCACGAGATTCCGGGCGACCAGTTCCGTCCAGTCCTCGAGATCATTCCGGGTGTAACCAACCACGGTGGAGAGCCCGGTGGTGCCGCTGGAGGAGTGGATGCGCACGACCTCGCGTAGAGGCAGGGCGAACATGCCATACGGGTACGCGTCGCGCATGTCCTGCTTGGTAGTGAAGGGCAGCTTGCGCAGGTCCGCGAGGCTCGCGATGTCCTCGGGAACGAGGTCATGCGCCTCGAACATGCGGCGGTAGTGGCGGACGTTGCGGTACGCGCGGTTCATGGTGGCCTGGAGACGCTCGAGCTGAAGCTGCTCGATCTCCCGGCGTGGCATGGTCTCGCGTTCGGGATTCCAGATGGCCCCTTCGCTCATGGGGCACCTCCTGCGCGGCTGGTTGCTGGGTCGGGGGACGGCGCCGCCCATCACACCTCGTCGTAATCCTTGCCCAGGTATGCGCGGCGAACCTCGCGGTCGCGCATGAGTTCCGTGGCGGTCCCCTCGAGCACCACGCGGCCTGTCTCAAGCACGTAGCCCCGGTCCGCGATCTTCAGCGCCGCCGCGGCGTTTTGCTCAACCAGAAGGACCGTCGTCCCGTGCTCATCGCGCAGGGACGAGACCGTGACGAGAATCTCCTTGACGATCAGCGGCGCGAGGCCCATCGACGGCTCGTCCAGCAGAAGCAGTCGCGGCCGGGACATGAGCGCCCGAGCAATCGCCAGCATCTGCTGTTGCCCGCCGCTGAGGGAACCCGCGCGCTGCTGGATGCGCTCTCGCAGGATCGGGAACATGTCCAGCATGCGCTCCATGTCCTCCGCCACCCCGCGCTTCTCCCCCCCCCGCAGGCGTACGTAGCCACCCATGATCAAATTGTCTCGCACCGACAGCTCGCCGAAGATCTGGCGGCCTTCGGGTACCTGGGTCAGCCCCATGCCCACGATCGTCTCGGGCCGCGCCCGGCTGATGTCCTTGCCGGCGTACTCCACGCTCCCGCCGCGGCTGTATACGATCCTGCAGATGCTGTTGAGTGTGGTGGTCTTCCCCGCGCCATTAGCCCCGAGCAGGGCCACAATTTCGCCCTCGTTCACGTGCAGGGACACGGATTTGAGGACCTGGAGAGGCCCGTAGAACGTGTTGAGGCTGGTCACGCGCAGGAGAGTGGACACGAATCCGACCTCAG
>JAGPGE010000590.1 GCA_018056145.1 Armatimonadota bacterium | reverse complement strand
AGCCGCTGAGGCACACGCTGGTCACGAAGACCGTTCACGACAGCGAGAAGGCCTGCTTCCTCTCGATCCTGTCGCCCCGGCACAGTGGCGACCGCTTCCCGGTGGTGGAGACCCGCCGCGGTCGGGGATGGCTGGGCGCGATTATCGACGGCCGCACCCGCGTACTCTTCCGCACCAGCGGCTCAGCCCGACTGGGTAGCGGCCCGGTCACGACGGATGGCGTCGGACTTCAGTGGGCCTCCGACTCATCCGGCAGGCCCAGTTATGTGCTGGCGTTGGGCGCGAAACACATCTGGGTTGGAGAACGCCTGGTCTGGTCCAGCGACAAGCCGCAGGGCGTGGTCTGGCGCGCGCCGGAGCGCAAGAGCGGCAGAGTCGCCGCCGGGCCGAACATCTGACCTCTCTCACGGCATCTCCCACTCACGCAGGTCATCCGAGAACGCCAGCCCGAATGTCGCCAGGCCGTCCGGTCTGTCCAGACCGTGGAAGATCATCGCCCACTTTCCGCAGATTTCCCGCCAGTCATCCACGAACAGCGCCGACTGGTTGTACGAGCACCACGGGGCCGGCGGCAGGCGAAGTTCATCCTCCGGCGTGACCGCGGGCCACAAGAAGGGCACGGGGGCAACCACTCGGGCAAGCTTCTGCGGGGCCATGCCGACGCTCACGAAAAAGTGCCACCGCTCCCCATCATTGACCACCGCGCAGTTCTCGATCCCCCCGTTGTGGTTGTATGCGCTGCCGTCGATGAAGGGCGTTTCAGGCGTGAGGTTCTCCCACCGCTCCAGGTCGCATGATGCATGCGCCCCGAAAGCCCGGTGGTCGGTGCCCTTCAGAAAATTCACCCACGGGCAGTACCACAGCCCGTCATGGAAGAACAACCAGCCGTCGATCGGGCCGTGCTCCGCTCCCCAGCCCGGCCCCGTGTCCGCGGGAATAATGTGCCTCGGCGCGCTCCAGTTGACCAGGTCTTCGGACTCCATCAGCGCAATCTCGCTGGGCCACGGGTATGACTGGACCACGAGAACCCAGCGGTCCTCGAACCGGATCACATTGCCCGGCGAGGCATACCCCTTCGGCGTGATGATCCGCTCCGCGCTGAACTTCCGGAAGTCCGTGGTGGTGACCAGCCCGATATCCCACGCCGCGCTCCCGCCCCAGTCGCCGATGTGCCGGGTGTAGTACAGGTAGCAGACGCCCTCATGCCAGATCGCCGCCGGGTCGCGAACGCTCACGCCGGGCACTGCGAACACCGGGTTCTTCAGACCAGCCAGAGACAGTTTCATTGCCGGATTCCTCCTCGGATCCGCGGCTGTCGCCAACTGCCCCGGGGTTTCCGGCCTTCGCACTCAGGAACCTCCTTGCAGGGAAGCCCCGCGTCCAGCGCGAAGTGACTGGCAGCCTTCCGGGCCTTGCGCCCGGCGCATTCTGGAGGTGCCGCCATGGACCAGGTCGGTATCGGAATCATCGGCTCCGGGTTCGTCTCGGAGATCCACGTGGAATCGATCAAACGGATGCACAATGCCCGCGCGGTCGCGGTCGCCTCGCCCACACCGGCGCATGTCGAGGCCTTTGCCGCGAAACACGGCATCCCCAAGCACTTCACCGACTACCGCGCCGTCCTCGATCTGCCCGAGGTCGACGTGGTGCTCATCTGTCTGCCCAATGACCTGCACTGCCAAGTCTGCTGCGACGCCGCCCTCGCGAAGAAGCATGTCATCTGCGAGAAGCCCCTCTGCCCCACTCTCGCCGAAGCCGACCGGATGATCGACACCTGCCGCGAGCAGGGCGTCAAGCTCATGTACGCGGAAGAACTCTGTTTCACCCCCAAGTACGTGCGCGCAAAGCAGCTCTGCGATTCCGGCGCGCTGGGGAAACTCTTCCGCATCAAGCAGTGCGAGAAGCACGACGGCCCGCATATGCCGTGGTTCTGGGATGTGGAGCGCTCCGGCGGCGGCGTCACTCTCGACATGGGCTGCCATGCCTTCGAGTACTTCCGCTGGATGCTGGGCAAGCCGCGAGTGAAGAGCGTCTGGGCGGACATGGGCACTTTCGTTCATGGCGACAAGACGAAGGGCGACGATGATTCGCTGATCGTGGTGGAGTTCGAGGGCGGCGCGCGCGGGGTCGCCGAGGAGTCCTGGGCGAAACCCGGCGGCATGGACGACCGCATCGAACTGTACGGTTCCGAGGGCGTGATCCTGTGCGACCTGCTCCACGGCAGCGCCTTCCAGACGTACAGCAAGCGGGGCTATGACTACGCGGTGGAGAAGGCGGGCAGCACCGTCGGGTGGAGTTTCACCATGTACGAGGAAGCATGGAACTATGGCTTCCCGCAGGAGCTTGCGCATTTCGTGGACTGCGTCCTGAACGACACGGAGCCATTGGAGACGGGCGAGGACGGCCGGGCGGTGCTGGAGATCATCCTGGCTGCCTACGAAAGCGCCGGCACGGGCCGCAAGGTGACGTGGCCGTATGACGCACCACGCGACAAAACCCCGCATGAGGCGTGGGGGAGGTAGGTGTTCTTGCATGACAGTCGCCCTTTCGGGTAGAATGTCGGAATAGGAGGTGATGTCGGAATGCAGGTGCGTGTGTCCAACAAGGGCCAGGTGACGATACCTGCGGTTGCCCGGCGGAAGATGGGTATCGAGCCCAACTCCCTGGTCGAAGTCACCGTTACGGACAAGGGGGTGAACATCCGTCCTGTCAAGCCACTGACCTCACTCGCCGGCGCGCTCGCCAAGTATGCAAAGCCCGGCGAAGCGCAGGACTGGGACGCGATCCGCCAGGAGACGGAGAACGCCGTGGCAGAGGAGGTTGTGAGCGCCAATGCCCGTCGAGTACGCGATAGACGCTAACGTGATCCTCCGGTTCGTGCTGGCAGATCACCCGGGCCTCTTCGCGAAGGCCCGGGATATCTTCGCTGCTGCTGAGGCGGGCGAGGTGACGCTTCATTGCGATCCTGTGAACCTGGGGGAAGTGGTGTGGGTGCTGTCATCGCACTACAAGGTCTCGTGCGCGGATATCGAGAGCACACTTACTCCGTTGTTGAGCGCGGCCGGGTTCATGGTGCCAGACAAGCAGCGCTATGTGCGGGCATTAGCTCTGTTTGGTGCGGGCACATTGCGCTTCGGAGATGCCTGTGCGTGCGCGGCGGCAGAGAAGTGCTGCGAGGGCCGCTTGGTGTCTTTCGACCGCGCACTTTCGAAGACAGAGGGAATTGAGAGGGTGGAGGCAGTCTGAGGCGCGTGCGTTACTGATGTACATGCGTAGGTACACTTGATTAGGGGTGGGACCATGGTAGCAGACGACAGAGCTTTGGCGCTGAAGAACGCACCGATGGAGTAGGCACCGACGAATGAGTTGGGCGTCGTCTTCCTGTTCGCGCACGTAGCGAAGAAGCTCCAGTTCCGAGTAGAAGAGATTCGCCCTCGGTACCCCGACTGTATCGCCTATCGAAGGACAGGTGACAGGGAGGTGAGGGTGCGGGGGCGGCGGAAACAGATGGAATGTTGACGCGCGCTATCAACCCGCGATCAGGCATTCGGGGGAGACAATGGCAAAGAGCACGAAGAACGAGCAACTGCAAGCGGCGAAAGCAGCAAAGCAGGACGAGTTCTACACTCAGTATGTTGACATCCAGAAAGAGGTCGAGGCTTACCTTGAGTTCGACCCCGACACCTTCCGCGGCAAGGTCGTCTACTGCAACTGCGATGACCCCTTCGAGAGCAACTTCTTCAAGTACTTCGCCGCCAACTTCAACAAGCTCGGCCTCAAGAAGCTGATCACCACCAGCTACGACGGCTCCCCCATCGCCGGCCAGGGCACCTTGTTCCCGGAATACGACGAGGGGAACGGCCGGCGCCGGAAGCCCAAGGCGCTCGCCGTTACCATCGACCATGTGAGCGACGAGAATGCTGACGGCGCCGCGAACGTGGAAGACGTCGAGCTTTTCCTCATGCGGAACAAGGCCGCCAGGAAGGCATTGGAAG
>JAGPGE010000589.1 GCA_018056145.1 Armatimonadota bacterium | reverse complement strand
GTGTACAGGTTGATGCCGATGTTCCGCGCGGCAATCGCCAGGGGCTCCAGGGCCATCATGGTGTAGAAGTGATACCCCCAGGCGCTTTCGTACCAGAAGCCATCATCCGTGACGCCCTTCTCGATCTGCGCCTTGAAGCCCTTTGGCCCATTGATGGCGTCGCCCGCGAAGCGCTCATCGGCCAGGGCGATGCCCACCAGCCCGTACGCCGAATCGTGCCAGCAGCAGATGTTATGGATGCCCCACTGGTGATCATGGATCAGTTCCGCCGCGGGGATCAGCATCTTCGTGGCGATCTGTTCCACGTCTTCGGGGGAAAGGGTGTCATACACGCAGTCGAATCCCTGCACCAGCGGGATCAGCCAGGTGGATTCGTCCAGAGTCTGCGGGCCCACGTGACCGCCGCCGCGATTGGGCTTCCCGTTGATGTCATGCAGCGGGTAGTTCAGATACCGCTCGGCGTACCCCAGGAGAATCTCCCGGGCGCGCTCGGCGTACTTGCGCTCTCCGGTGAAGACATAGACCAGGCCGAGATCGCGGATGGCCTGAGACAGGGCATTGTGCTCGCGGTCCAGTACCACGTCATCATACGGCCAGCCGGTGTACGACGCGCCGCAATCCGGGCAGACGTGCTCAGTAGGTGACTTGGTGTTGAGGCGCCCGCCGCACTTCTTGCAGGTGTACCAGTGCCACCACTGGCTGCCCCGGTCCGGGTACTTGATCTCTTTGGTCAGCCAGGAGTCGGCCCGGGCCACGAGGCCCTTGTAGATCGCTTCCGCCTTTGGGTCCCGCGCGACTTTCGCCAGGACTTCGGCGGCCTGCTCGCGGGTGATGAGCAGGCACGGGTGCTTTACGGTCTTGAGGGGGACCGGCAGGGACAGTTCAACGGACATGGCAGTATCGCTCTCTCCTGGTGGACTGAAAGAGACCCGGGTGGTCAAGACGCTGAGGGGCGCGGCGGCCTCCGGCCCGGAGATTGGAGCAGAGAGGCTGATCTCCACTTCCGCTGACGCCGCGGGGGCGATCTCCACGCTGTCGGGCACGGTCACCTGCAGATGGTCGTCGGTATCGCTCAGACTGGTGGCGAAGGTCGCTGCGGCCTGAGTGGTGTTCGCAAGCGTGATCCGGTAGCCCAGGCGCAGGCGGTCGCCTTCGGTGACGGACTCGCCCCGCTCCACTTTCTGGATGCGCAGAGGGTCGCGCTCCAGGCGGATGTTGTCGATGAGCACCGGGTGGGCCTTGCCGTCGGTGAACTGGGCGCGGAACATGATGAGCTGTGACTTTTCGTCCGGCTTGTCACCCCACAGCCACTGGGGCGTGCCGAGGTTGATTGCCGCGGTGCGCCACTGGCCCGCGGGGACGTCGCCCTTGGAGGCAATCTGCCAGGTGGCCTGCATACCGTCGCCGAGGGGCCAGTCCACGATCTTGACGCCCCACCATTCACAGGTTGTCCCGTCCAGGCGGTAGTCGAAGGTGAGCCGGTCCCACTCGCTCATCTCGATGCCTCGGCCCGCGAAGTTGAAGTTCGCAGCCTTCGGGCCCGCACCGGAATCGGGGATCCACTCCAGGGCACCCTCGCCCTGGCTTGCCTGCGCCACGATCTGTGTCTTGCCTCCCCAGCCCGTGAGCCTGCCCTCGAAATCCTCTAGGGTCTGCACGACGGGTGCGGCGGCAGTGACTGACGCGGCGAACATGGCGGTCACGATCAGGCAGCTATGGAGACTGCGCTTCATTCTGTCCACTCCCGCTATCGGTGGCCTGCGGCGTCTCCAGCATCCCGAGAACCTCATACACGCGATGGGGTTCGTCGATGCCGCGGATCTTCTGGAGACCCAGGTCGCGACACTCCACCATGCCCCGCACAAGGCTGTATGTTGCTTCGCTGATGATGATGGAGGCGCCGAGGTCCTTGCACAGTGCCTGGAGGCGGCTGGCAAGGTTCACATTCTCTCCGATGACAGTATATTGCATCCGCGAACCTGAGCCAACACAGCCGACGATGGATTCGCCTGTGTCGATGCCGATGCCCGCCGCAAGTTCCGGCATGCCGAGGTAGGCCCATTCGTCCCGCCGCCGGCTGATCCTCTGCTGCATGGTCAGCGCGCAAGCCACGGCAAGATGCGGGTGGTCGACCTGTTCCACGGGCGCGTTGAAGAAGGCCATGATCTCGTCACCCATGAACTTGTCCAGGGTCCCGCCGAAGCTGAAGATCACCTCGTGCATCAACTCGAAGTACCTGTTGAGCAGGACCACGGTGCGCTCCGCTCCGAGGCGCCGGCTCGCGGCGGTGAAGCCCCGGAGGTCAGCGAAGAGCACGGTGACGGTGCGTGTCTCGCCAACGAACGCCGCGTTGGCATCATCCTGAGTCAGCAGAGACGCAACCTCGGGCGGAACGAACTGCGCCAGCGTGTTCATCAGGGCGCTTTCCTTGCGCTCCTGGGTCATGACGCGGACCGAGACTGCCGCCAGCAGGGAAAGCACCATCGCGAGGGACGGGGTGAACATGGGGGCGATGACGCCGAAGCGGTTGAACGCCCAGACGGCCAGACCGTTGTGCAGGATGAGGCAGACCATGGCCACGGGCACGTAGACCCGCGCGCGAGTGGTGGCGACAAGGGCGCCGATGAGCAGCGTCCAGATCAGCACTGCGAGCAGCGTTGCCTCAGGGCGCCAGCGGCGGATGAACTGTCCGGTCAGGACAGTGTCCAGCGCGTTTGCCTGGACTTCGATTCCCTTGGCGATCGGCTCGAAGGGGGTGGGGCGCACATCGTGAAGGCCCAGAGCGGTGACCGCGATGAAGACGATCTTGTCCCGGAAAGCTCCCGCGTCGATTGCGGCGCTCTCCGACAGCAGATCGCCGGCGGATACGTGAGGGAAGAGGCTGCCGGGGCCCGTGAAGTTGATGAGCATCGTACCCTCGCGCCCGATGGGTATGCGCCGCTCAGCCCCGAGCTGCACGTGAGAACCGGTGCGGACCTGGATTTCCTCAAAAGGGACGCCCAAGGCGCGCGCGGCGACTGAGAGCCACAGCGACGGGTAGAGATTCCCACCCGCGCGGACAACCGGCGGGCTTTCGCGGTAGACGCCGTCCAGCGAGGCGACGACATCCACGAAGCCCACGCCTCGTGCGACCTGGGCGATCTCGGGGAGCGGGCCAACGGCGCCGTTGGCGCTGAACAGATGCGAGAAAGCGTTCAGTCCCGTGCCCTGCCTGATGTTGGACCCCGGCAGAGCGAACCGGGCAAGTCCGCCGGTCCCACTCCCCGCGTCTGTCCGATCCTCCCCGGCCGAGAGCAGTGCTGCGGCGTGCACGGTGCCGCCGAAGTCGCGGCAGGCGCGCACCAGGGGCTGGTCGGACTGTGCGCCGCCGGGGCCCGGCTCCGCGAACAGGATGTCGAAGGCGATTATCCGTGCACCCGCTTCACGCAGGACCTCAATGATCCGGGCATAGCGCTCACGGGGCCACGGCCAGGGTCCGACGCGCGCCAGGCTGTCATCGTCCACGGCAACGATGACGATCTCGCCACTGGCGGCGCGGTCGCCGCGGATCAGAAAACGTGCGTCGATGGTCCGCAGCTCGAAGCGCTCCAGGATGTCGCCCGGAGGGGTGAGCATCCAGGCCAGGATTAGCAGACCCACTCCGAGCACAACAAGCAAGGGCACAATTGCTCCGCGCCTTGACATGTCCTCAGGGGCTGCGAGGTTCCTCATGTTAGGGCTCCCACGGATGCCGCCACGCTCCGGTGTAACATATCGCGCCCGGCGCGGCGTCCGTTTGGATTGCCGCGGCTGCGGGTATCAGTTATGATTAAGACGACCGCAGTGTTCTGCGCGTATCGGGATCGCCAAAGCAATACCCAGGAAGGCTGGGGCATCCAAAACATGCGACGAGCGTCCCTTGTACTCATCATCAGCCTCGCGGTACTCGCGGGAATTGGCTTGTTCCTGCTGGAATCGCTGTTCATCGTCCAGCGTGTGGCCGCGGTATCGAACCC
>JAGPGE010000588.1 GCA_018056145.1 Armatimonadota bacterium | reverse complement strand
CTCAAAGGCGATTCCGTCGCGATGCAGCAGGTTCACCAGCATGTCCCGAAAGCTCGTGTCGGTGTACGTCGCGGAGGGCACGCGGTTGTCCAGCACCCAGTCCACGATCTGCTGCGAAGTGGGCTCACCTGTCTTGGTATCCAGCGCCAAGGCTACCAGCAGCGCCGCCTTCTGGTGCATCCCCCAGTTGCCCTGAATGCGGTGAGAGCCGTTGATGATGTCGTCGGCCATGACCCGCAGGAGACGGTCCTCAATGTGCCGCTGAAGTCCCTCCGCGTCCAGGCCCGCGAGGGCCTGAAGCTCTGCATCCCGCACCAGTGCCGGGAAGATGGCATCGTAGGCCAGCGCAGCCCGCTCAACCGTCCAGGTCTCCCAGGTGTGGTAGAGGAGGCGCCCCTTGTAACCGGGGTCGACCTCCTTGCCGTAGCTGGACTGGGTCTCGTACTGGTAGTCAGGGTAGTAGGCCGCCAGCTGCCACAAGAGCACTCCGCACTTGTGGGCGTACCGGCTGTCTCCGGTGAGTAGATACGCGCTGGACAGGTTCTCCAGCGCCGGGTGCAGGTAGTTGCGCACGATCCAGTGGGCGTAGTAGCCCACAAACCAATATCTGAACTTGTCGCCGGGGGCCTTCTCGTATCCCCAGCCGTCGTCCACATACTCACCGGTGAGCAGCGACTTGTCCTTCATCCCGCCCTTGAGATATGCGTAGAAGTCATTGCTTGGATAGCTCTCGCCACCCGCCGGGCACGTGACCTTGTACGGGTGCTCGAAGTCCATCTTCCAGCCATACATGCTGGCGACCTTGAGCACCTCCTGGCCGTGGACCGGGCACTGATTGGTGGAGACGACGAAAGCGCGCGGTACAGAGGGCGGAGGCACAAGATCACGAATCCGCTCGTCATCCACATCAAGCCAACGATCCGCTTCCTTGACGATGCGGTCGCGCTCTTTCCGCGCCCAATCGTGGCGCGC
This sequence comes from Armatimonadota bacterium, assembly GCA_018056145.1. Taxonomy (GTDB): domain Bacteria; phylum Armatimonadota; class Zipacnadia; order Zipacnadales; family JABUFB01; genus JABUFB01. The sequence continues at coordinate 3,027 of JAGPGE010000588.1, read as the reverse complement.
CAGGTTCTGCCTCATGCACTCCAGGCGCTCGGAGGTGTAGTAGTTTGGGGCCGTCTTGCCATACGCAGCGGACATCAGAGACAGACCTCCAAGACACAGCAGAAGTAGACGGGGCATCGGCAAGGCGATGGCTCCTCTCACGGGCGCCCATCATTAAGTCGCGGCATGAAGGGGTGCGCCGGTATTATTCCGCGTCACGCGAAGGCTGGCCTCCTGCCGGACCAAAGCGCGGCAGGTCAGGGCCGTGGATTCGGCGAAAACCGTGGCCAAAGCACGGCGCGGATGATGCGGGGCGAATTGCCCTGGTTCAGCCATGTACGGAGGCAACCGAATGATCGAGGCCCTCACCAGTATCCCATTCGCGCTTGACCTGGCGTCCCTGCTCAAACGCGTTCATGCCCAACCTGACACCGAAGACGCGCGGACCATAGAGCGGCTTGCCGACATGGCGCGCGAGGTCGCCCGGCCCAAGGTCCTGATCCGGGAGTCCTACCTCGAGGAGCGCGGCGAGAACACCGTCCGCATCGATGGGATCACCTTCACCAGCCCCATGCTCCGGGCGAACCTGGACAAGGTGGAGCGTGTCTTCCCCTTCATCGCCACCTGCGGGCACGAGATGGACGAGGTCAGCCTGCCGAAAGACGAGTTCATGGCTGAGTTCTGGTGGGATGCCATCAAGGCAGTGGCTCTCGGATGCGCAACTGCGTACATGAACGACTACCTGCGCACCCGTTTCCTTCTCAGCAAGAGTTCCAGCATGATGCCGGGCTCGGCGGATGTGGATGTCTGGCCCATCGAACAGCAAGAGCAACTCTTCGCGCTGTTCGGGGATGTGAAAGAACTCATCGGCGTCGAACTGACGCCATCCTTCCTCATGGTGCCGAACAAGACGATTTCGGGCATCCATTTCGCCACGGAGACCGACTTCCGCTCCTGCCAGGTCTGCCGGCGCGAGAACTGCCCATCTCGACACGCCGAGTTCGACGAAGAGCTCTGGCGGTCGGTGCACCAGCAGGCCCGCCCGAGTAAGTGACGTGAGTGCTGTCACAAGACCAGCTGAACACCAACCACGCGATCGCGGGAGCCGAACCATGAGCAAGTACGATGTCGCCGCCTACATCTGGCCCTCCTATCATCCGGAACCCCGCGCCAAGGCCTTCTGGCCCATGGGGATCGGCGAGTGGGAGACAGTGATGAAGAACGCACCGAAGTTCGAAGGGCACGCCCAACCGCGCTATCCGCTGTGGGGCTATGTGAACGAGGCGGACCCCTACGTTATGGAGATGCAAATCGAAGCCGCCACGGACCACGGCGTCAACGTCTTCATCTACGACTGGTACTGGTACGACGGGATGCCCTATCTCGAAGGGTGCCTCAATGACGGGTTTCTCGGGGCCAAGAACAACCACAAGATGAAGTTCTACCTCATGTGGGCGAACCACGACGTGAACCTCGCCTGGGACAGACGCAATGCGGATGACGCCTTCTCCGGGCGGAACCGTTCGGTCATCTGGCGCGGCGGCCTGGACCGGGCAGAGTTCGAGATCGTCTGCCACAGGGTCATAGAGCGCTACTTCAGCCACCCGTCCTACTACCGCATCGACGGCAAGCCCGTTTTCATGCTCTACGAACTGGCCACCTTCATCAACGGCCTGGGCAGCGTGAAGGCGGCGCATGAGGCCATCCAGTGGTTCAGGGCCGAAGTCGTGCGTGCGGGACACCCGGGCCTGGAACTGCAGCTTACTCTCCGCCGAGACTCCGCCCAGAGCCTGTCGGGCATACCCGGCGACAATGTGGGCACGCAGCGGGAACTGGTGGAGCATCTCGCTTTCGACTCCATGACTCACTACCAGTTCTGCCATTTCGTGGACGTGAACCGGGACTACAACGCCATTATGCAGGACGTCATCGCCGAGTGGAACGCCCTGGATGCAGGCTATCGCGCGCCCTACTATCCCCACGTCTCGGTGGGCTGGGACAGCAGCCCGCGCGCCCTCAACTTCCGGGGCGCCATCACCACCAATAACACCCCGGAGAACTTCGAGCAGGCGCTGGTCAAGGCGCGAGACTACGCGGACGCTCACCCAGACCAGGCCCCGCTGATCACCATCAACAGTTGGAACGAGTGGACGGAGACCAGTTACCTGCAGCCCTGCACCATGTTCGGGTACGGCTACCTGGAGGCGGTCAAGCGCGTGTTCGGGTCGGCCTGAGCGGGGGCTGGACAAGACGGCATCGCGTATGCGCGGCCGGGCAGGTCTGTTCGCCGATCCGGGCAAAGTCTGGCGATGGCAGAAACGAGGCGTTCCCGCCGAGGTCACCAGGGAGGTACTCGAGTGAACCCGCCCACGGCCTTGCACCTGGTTGCACTGGTCTGTATCTGCGGCGTCGCCGCGTCCGGCGCGCTAAGTCTGGCTGGATTTCGCGTCGAGTTGCCCGGTGCAGGACCTGTGGCCGAGGGTTTTCGAGCGGCTCTGCGCGAGCCCGGCGTGAGCCCCACCCAGGCGACCCGGGCAACCTGAGCGACGCGAGGAAGTTCCGGGGATCACTGCGCCTGCAGGCGGAAGAGCTTGCGCCGCACCGGCGCTCTCAGCGCAGAGTCTGCATCGCCGCGACGCCACACCGGCGCTTGACGACCAAGTCATTCAAGCAGGGGCCCACATCGGGCCCTTCTCAAAGCGCGAAAGCGCGTTCATGAATGATGGAGGCAAGTAGCGCTGGTTCTTGAACCGGATCGCGTAGTCCCGTGTAACCACCCGCTCTTCCTGGTGGCTGACAATGGCGTCCAGGTCGAAGCTCTCGCAAGCGCGGTGGGCGTCCAGCTCGCAGGCGGGCGGAACGCTGAAACGCTGGTTGAACAGGGGCATGGGGCGCTCCCGCAGGAAGCGGTTGGCTTCGTTGATGGTGGTGATCTTGTTCAGGCGCATCTCCTGCAGCAGCCGGTCCTGGGCTGTTTCGAAGCTGCGCTCGACGCGCCCCTTTGCCTGGGCAGAATGGGCTGTAATCTGCTGAATGCCCAGTTGAGCC
>JAGPGE010000586.1 GCA_018056145.1 Armatimonadota bacterium | reverse complement strand
GGGCATGCCATCCGGGCAGGATCGGGTCGTCGACCACGCGCCGCAACGCCTCAGGCCGTTGCCGTATCCGCAGCGTCCGCCAAGTGGGCGGCAGAGGGTTCGCCAGGGGCAGGAAACCGCGAAGCGGGAGGCAGCCCGTGGCATCAGGCGACCGAGAAGCCCCGGGAGCCCCGCGAAGGGTGACATAAGTTCGCGCGGCGCTCCCGTATCGTGTCGCACCCATTTGGGGGCTCAGGAGCAGGTTCGGGCCGGAGTCCACGGGTTCCGTTTCGCTTCGCTCCAGTACACCCGTGGCTGTGTCTGCCGCCCGCTTCGCGGGCTCTAAGGCAATGGTCAGCACCAGAAGGCGCGGACACGCTCAGGCCGGCGGCGAACTCTGTGCGTGGAGCTTGCCAGTCGGGAGCGTGGCACAAGCTGGCGCGATTTCGTGCTGGAGCTCAAACAGCGGGTCGTGGCGAAGGGCGAGTTCGTGGTCAGCGACCACCACGTGGGGCTCAAACACGCGATCTTCGAGCTCCTACCTGAAGCCGCGTGGCAGCGCTGGCGGCGCGGTGATTGATCGCGCCGAGACGACGTGGCGAACCGGCTGGCCGCGGCTACAGTTCGGCGCGCGCCGCCTCCGCTGCCTGGGCGATGAGTGCCAGCAGGCCGGCGTCGGTCACACTGGGCAGCGCGGCCGCGGGGTCCTCGGCGACGGTGGCCAGGCTTGTCGACGTTCGCAGAGCGGTAAGCAGGCGGTCCACCAGCGTTGCTGGCAGGTGGCCCATACCTTGGAACCCGACCAGATCGGCGGTGTTGCGGTCGAAGAGCAGCTTCACGCGCGCGTCCGGGTTCTCGGCGACCCCGACGGCAACATCCCTGCCAAGGCCCAGCGCAGTGCCCTCGTTCAGGCCCACTGTCATGAAGCCAGCGCCGCAGATGGTCGTTGAGTAGGCCTCGATGGTGCCCGGGTCGCGCGGTCCGTCGCCGTACAAGTTCGCGGCTGCGATGCGCGCTTCGGCCGCCGCGATTGTGGCTGTGCGCAAGGGGCAGGATGCTTCGCCGAAAAACGAGGTCTTCTCGGCACAGTCACCGGCCGCGAAGACACTCGGGTCGGGAGTGCGCATTCTGTCATCCACCACGAAGCCGCCACAAGCACCCAGTGGCAGGCCCGACGCTCCACCGAGTTGGGTCTCCGGGCGCTCTCCAACGGCCAGGAGCACCACGTCGGCCGGGAACTCCTTCCCATCGGCGAGCCGGACGGCTTCCGATCGGTCCGCCCCGAGGATGGCGGCGACCCGAGTCTGCGTCAGGATCTCGACCCCGTTTTCCCTCAACAGGCTCTCCGCGCGGCCCGACATGCTCTCATCGAATGCCACCGCGAGACAGCGCGGGAGCATCTCCACGAGTGTTACCTGCAAACCGTCGCGGCAGCCCAGTTCACTGGCGAACTCAACGCCCACGAACCCGCCGCCGATGATACCAAGACTGCTCGCCCGGGCCAGGGCTTCGCGCATCGCGGCAAGATGCGGGATGCTCTTGCGCACCGGGAACACGCCGGGCAGGTCGACGCCGGGCAGCCGGGGCACGAGCGGAGATGAACCCGTTGCGAGCACCAGCCGGTCATAGCCCAGCCGCTGGCCGTCTGAGAGCTCCACCGTCTTCGCCTGCCGGTCCAGCGCGGTCGCCTCGCTGATCAGCAGCGTCACGCCATTACGGGCGTATATGGTATCCGGCATGGCCTGCTTGCGCAGGGACTCCTCATCGCGCATCGCCTTGTAGATGTGCCACGGGATTACAGCGGCCTCTTCGCGCCGCAGGACTGCGATGGACTTGTCGGGATACAGCTTCCTCGCAGCCACGGCCGCGTTGCTTCCCGCCGCCGAGCCGCCGATGATCAGGATGTCGAAGTCAGGCAAAGTGGTAACCTCGCTGTGACGGGGCGAAATCGCGGGGGCGGAAACGCTATCCCTTGATCCCCGTGAGCGTGATGCCCTGAATAAAGGTGCGTTGGGCCAGGAAGAAAAGGACGATGATGGGCACCGTGATGACGGTGGTGACAGCCATCAGCATTCCCGGGTATGAACCGTACTGGCTGGAGAAACTCGCCAGTCCCAGGGACAGCGTGTACTTGCTCTCGTCCGCCAGGTAGATGAGTGGGCCGAGATAGTCGTTCCAGGTGGCCATGAACGCGAACAGGCCCACCGTTGCCAGCACCGGTTTGCTCAACGGCAGCACGATCTTGCGGTAGATGTCCCACTCGGTGCAGCCGTCAATGCGCGCGGCCTCCGTGAGTTCGCCTGGAATGGTCATGAAGAACTGGCGCATCAGGAAGATGTAGAAGGCATTCCCGAAGAAGTGGGGGATGATCAGCGGCCAGAGCGTATCTACCCAGCCAAGTCGCGCAAACATTACGAAGACTGGAACCATGGTGACCTGGAACGGGAGCATCATGGTGCCCAACAGGATGTACAGGAGCACGTTGCGCCCGCGCCAGTTGATGCGCGCAAGACCGTAGGCGACCAGAGAGCAGGACAGGATCGTCCCCAGCACTGTGGCGACGCACAGAATGCTGGTGTTCAGCAGGAACCGCCAGAAGGGGATGAAGGTCAGCCCGCCGGGGTAATTCTCGAAGGTCAGCGGGCTGGGGATCCATTCGGGCGGGAACTTGAAGATCTGGGCGTCGGTCTTCAGGGACGAGGTAATCAGCCACAGCAGCGGCACCAGGAAGACGGCGCTCAGGAGAACCAGCACAGCGTGTGCGAGAACCGTGGAGAGGAGAGATGTACGGCGTGAACCGTCCTTGGTGGCCGGAGCCGGGGCCATCATCTCGCCTCCCCCGCGTAGTATACGAACCGCGCCGAGGTTCGGAATATCAGTGCAGTGAATGCGAGGATCAACAGGAACAGTATCCAGGCGAGCGCGCAGGCGTAGCCCATCTTGAAGTCCGCGAAGGCCACGTTGAAGAGGTAAAGTGAGTAGAAGAGGGTGGAGTCTACTGGGCCGCCGGTGCCCTGGGTCATGACATAGGCGGGGGTGAAGAACTGGAAGGCGCCGATCATCCCCATGATCAGGACGAAGAGTATCTGGGGGCTGATGAAGGGCAAGGTGATGTGCCGCACCCGGTGCCAGGCTCTCGCGCCGTCCACCTCGGCTGCCTCATGAAGCTCCTGAGGTACGTCCTGCAGGGCTGCCAGGAAGATGACCATGGAGCCGCCCACCCCCCACAGACTCCAGAGGATGATCGCGGGCTTTGACCAGACCGGATCCGCGAACCAGCCCGGCGGCTCGCCGAGGCCCAGTGATGCGAAGATCGGTCGCAGAAGAGCATTGATCGCACCGTTCTGCGGGTTGAAGAGCCAGATCCACAGCACCGAGCTGGCCACCAGCGGCACAATGGACGGAACGAAGAAGAAGGTGCGGTAGAGCGCTTGGCCGCGGACCTTCATGTTGAGCAAGAGCGCCAGTCCGAGGGCCACAACGATGCCCAGCGGGACGGCGATGACCGCGTAATAGGCGGTGTTGGCGAGGGACTTCCAGAACAGCTCATCGTGGGCGAGATGGGCGTAGTTGGTGGCGCCTACCCAGACAGGCGGCTTCATCACGCTGTAGCGGGTGAAGCTGTAGTACAGCGACGCCAGCATTGGGTAGAGCGTGAAAATCAGCAGGCCCAGGATGGCCGGCGCGGAAAAGAGCAGGCCGGCAAGAGTGCGCCCGCGTCTCAAGGCTTTGGCGCCAGAGGACGTATCCAAGCGTTCACCTCGAACTCCCGGTAACGTGGACGGCTGCATTGATTTCACTCCACCTGCCCGGAGGCTGCCGGCCGCGTCCCGCTGCTTCCCGCGGTGATAATGTCAAGCTCTCGCTGGGTGGCCTCTGTAGCCCGTTTCAGTGCGGCCTGGGGCGAGAGCTTACCGTAGACCGCCGCATCAACGGCCCGTGACAGCTCACGCATGTACCGGGCCTGCACGGGCATGACCGGGCGCTGGTGGCGGCATTCCTCGAGGATCCGCAGGAACTTGCCGTAATGCTTCTTGCCCTGGACGCTCCTGAGA
>JAGPGE010000587.1 GCA_018056145.1 Armatimonadota bacterium | reverse complement strand
CATGTCGAAACAGTGGCTCAGGGAGGTGCCCAGTTCCACGTTGTTCCGGGCGATGTAACTGTTGCCCGGCGCGCCCGTTCCGGCTATGGAATGGCGGTTGAAGTCGAACAGGTTGAACTCAATCAGCGAAGACGAGACACCGTGGGAAATGCCGTACCCGAGGCCGTTGTACTGGCAATGGTGGATGTAGTTGTGGTGAATGTGGTGGCCGTTCCCTTTGGTCAGGTACACTCCGCCGTGGGCGAAAGCCGAGATTTCGCAGTTATCCACCTCCAGACTGTCGAACGCCGTGGTGATGCCGTTAGAGGTGGGGAACTTGTAGTAGTAGCTGTGCCCCGGCCCGCCGGACTTGAAGGACCGCTGGTGGTGATCGAGGTAGCGCTTCGGGCACGGGCCCTGGATGCGTAGGCCGGTGACCCGGACCTTGGGCCCGAGCGCACGGATCATCACCGGGGTCTTCAGCGCGTCGCTGGTGAGGATCGCGCCCTGCGACCCGTCCTGCCCCCGGTTACCCGCGAGCGTCACGCCCTCGGGTATCTCCAGCACGAACTGGTCGATGTAGATCAGGGTGGTCAGGTCAACCTCAGTCTCGCCCGGGATGAACACCACCTGACCCGGCTGCGCCTGCTTGAGGGCGTCCGCGATCTCCTCCGGCGTCTTCGCGGTGAAGTCTCCGGATGTGATGATACCTGTGTAGCCCTGCCCGCCGCCGATGGGGCCGCGTTCATCAGGCTTCGCGCCGTATGTCACCCCGTCGATCTCCATCCAGGTCTGGTCCTGGCCGAGGGCCGGGACCGTCCCCATCGCGACTAGGAGACCCAGGAGAACCGTCACCAATGCGGTGGGTGCGAACCACGCGTCCACATGCACTGTCCTCACCTGCCCGGTTGAGGCTGTTCGCGCATAGCGCAGTAGAGTTCGCCGCGGGCCGCGGGCCGCCCTCCGCCGGGTCCCGGTTGACGCGAAGGCCGCTGAAGGTATCCCCGCGCGAACATGGAATGATTGCGCATAACACCACTGACGGCACATTCCCGGTCCGCGAGGAGCCCCCCACGATGCCGCGCCTGTTCGCATCCATCATCACAGTCATCTGCCTGACCGCCGCCGTTGCCGCGCCGGTTGAGTGGGTGAAGTACGTTGCTCCCGACGAATCGTTTTCGCTGCACCATCCGGCGGGTTGGGAGATGCGCACCGAAGGCGGCGCGATTCAGATCACCGACCCGGCAAGCGGCAACCAGGTGCTCGTCATCCCGCTCCCCTTTGATGCCGCGAAGTCCCCGCAGGCGCTGGCCGAGGATTTCGTGGCCGTCCTGCGCGAGGGCGCGCCCGATATCAAGGTCACCGCGTTCACCGAAGTCGGTGAGGAGCCCGGGACTGTGGTACATGCGGCAGTCACCTACTCCTTCGCAGATAGACCACACCGTGCCGACGCGCTGGTGGTCAAGAGCGAGGGCCAGGCGGTCTGGTTCTCCATCTCTGGCGTTGCCGAAGGGTACGACCAGGAGGGCAACCTTGACTTGCTCAGCACACTCATCGGCACACTGGCGGAGGGGGCGGATTCCCAGCCGCCGGCGGTGGCGGCCGATCCACGCTCACAGGCCATCGAGATCAACGCCCGGGCCTTCCTTTTCGTCCTCCAGTTCGGCCTCGGCACACCCTTGCCAATGGCCGACGAGAGCCGCGTCGTGTCGGAACTGAAGCGCGGCTGGGCCACACTGTCTGACGAGGATCTCGCGAAATACGATCAGTACCCAGCGCTCGTAACCCTGATCCGGCAGGCGAAGGGAGAACAAATCGACGCCCTGCAGACCCAGTTCGCCTCCGCGATCCGCGAAGTGCTGGACCAGGCGGACGAGACTGACCCGTCCATCGCCGCGATCAAGAACGCCCTGAAGTCCGGCGACGAGGTACTCGTGGACGCGGAGACGCCGCTCACCACCCGCACCGCGCAAGGGTACAGCGAGCTCATTGCCTTCGCCGAAATGCTACGCGACAGGCCGGAATCCATTCCCGAGCAGGTCTCTACCGAGAGAACCCAGGCCCTGCGAGCCCTGCTTGTCGAAGCCTGGCCGGGGTACTCCGAGGACGATCGCAAGCTCCTCTCCGGCACCCCCGCGATTTGGTCGGTCTACCGGCAGGTGTTCCGCTACGGTTCGGGTGAGGAGCGCCAGCAGGTGCGAGAGCAGCTTGCGAAACTCGCGCCGACGCAGGAGCCCGCGGGCGGGACCGGCGGAGACCAGTCCGCCGCCGCGGATGGCAAAGCCGAACCCAGGAGCATGGTCGCCCACTGGTCCCTCATGGAAGTGCAGAAGATGACCTTCAACCACTGGCAGTGGTGCATGGGCTACAAGCGTACGATGTTCGGCTACTGAACGGTGTCGCCCGAGAGCCTGTTCAGGCTTTCCAGACGCGCACGATCAGGGAGTACGCGACGACGAGGTGGTCCTGGAGGGTTGGTTTTTCCCGGACCGCCTCGGCCGTTGGCACCGGCTCGCAGAGGCGCTCAATGGTGAAGCCCGTGTCCAGCAGCAGGTTCAGCCAGTCGCTGAGGGTCCGGTGGAAGAGGGGGGTCCGGAAGGAAGGCAGGCCCGCCCTCGCTTCCGGTGGCGCTGCGCTGAAGGACCACTCCAGCACTTCGCCGCCCGGATCGCGGAAGTACTCGCCAACCTCGACTGCATACGTCCGCCCGTCTTCACCTCGCAGATTGCGCCGGTGCGGGGTGTCGAAGCACGGGTGTGTGATGGAGAACTGGAGAAAGCCGCCGACGCGAATAACCCGGTACGCTTCGGCAAGCACGCGCTCGGTCTCGCCCACGTCCATGAAGCACATAAAGGAAGTCGCGAAGTCGAACCGGGCGTCCTCGAAGGGCAGCTCAACCGCGCTGCCGAGAAGGTAGCGGATCCCCAGCGGCTCTTCGCGCTCCGTCTGTTCGGCGTAGCGCAGGAACGTGGGCGAGATGTCCAGCGCCGTCATGCGAGCGCCGCGCCGCGCAAGCTGCCGGGTGTTGCTGCCTTCGCCGCAGCCGATGTCCAGGCCGGCAAGGCCGCTCACTTCCGGCAGCATATTCAGAAACGCCGGGGTGTTCACCCAGTCCCGCGAGACGTCATAGCCCTGCCGCGCTAGCGTCGTCCAGGCCTCCGCATTGCCTTCCCAATGTCGCCCGACTTCCCGGTGATCCATACTAACGGCCTTTCGGAGGGAATGCACGTCCCCGCGGCAATGCAGGTCCGCGCCCGGTGACGGCGAACAATTCTCCATGGTTCCGGGCCTACCTTGTCGCCTGAGGCCATGCGGGTGCTCACTCTCGACCCGGTGCCGCTAGGCGATTGGCAGCCGCTTGCCCACCATCCCCACCGTCCGAAAGGAAGTAACAGCATGCGCGCAATGCTTCTGTGTCTGACCCTTCTCGCCATATCCTTCGGCCTGTCCTGGGGGCAGGGGAACCCGGTGTCCAACGGCAGCTTCGAGACTTCCACTGCGAGCGGCGCCTCTGCGCCCGGCTGGGAGTTCCTGGGCAACGTGCGGGTGATGCCCACCGATACCCCGGATGGGAAGCACGCCCTGCGCCTGGTGCGCGAGCCGGGAACCACAGGCGAAGTGGGCCTCAACCGGGGTTGGTCACCGAGTTCCGGGAAACAGGGCGACATGCTCTCCCTGCGCAAAGGGGCGATCCGTTTCTGGTACAAGGCGGTCTCCGCCGACCCGCCGGATGCGCTCAGCGTGCAGGTCATCCCCATGAGCGACAAGCCCCTGGAAGTCGGTCAGGCAGGCCGCACCACCTGGAAGGCGCCCTCGAAGCATGTTGGTGATGGACTGTGGCACCAGGGGATCATGGCCTACGACTACACCGACGAACCGGACGTGAAGTGGGTTCATGTGAGCTCCCGGCTTCGCGGCGAGAGCGGCGAATTGTGGCTGGATGGGATCGAGTGGGTGTCCGAAGCCGGGCCGGTATTCCAGTCCGCAGGCCTGACTTTCGAAGAAACCCGCGGGCGCGAGGGCGAGGAAGGCACGCTGAAGCTGGGACTGGCGAA
>JAGPGE010000585.1 GCA_018056145.1 Armatimonadota bacterium | reverse complement strand
TTCCGGCGATTCCCGCCTCGGGCAATGGAACTGTTCGTTGCGGTCTTCCTGCTGCTGGTCGCGGTCAAGCTGTTCATCTGGCCGGGAGCGATCTAGGTGAGATCCCGGTGAACCCCGGCCCACAGATCATCAACGCGCTTCTCGTCATCTTCGCCGCCGCCGCGGTGCAGGGAGCATCGGGCTTCGGGTTCGCGCTGATTGCTGTCGGCCCGCTCTCGCTGATGACCGAACTGACCAGCGTGACCCCACTGATTGCGCTGCTGAACGCGCCTGTGACCGGGTATGTACTGCTGCGTCTGCGGCGTCACGTGTCTCTGCGCCGCGTGCTTCCACTTGTGGTCGGCGTGGCAATCGGAACGCCCTTGGGGGTACACGTGCTGGTGAACTGGCCCCGGGAGGTTCTCCTGCGCGGGCTTGCGGTGGTGCTCATCGTCGTAGCGATCCGGGCCGCACGCGCGGCCCTGCGGAACAGTTCCAGTGACGGCGCCCCGCATCACGAACCGCGCCACGGCACAGTTCTGGCGCTTCTCGCCGGGGTCGCGTCGGGTGCTCTCGGCGGAGCGTTCGGCACCAGTGGCCCACCGCTCATCGCCTACATGTACTCGATGCCCTGGTCCAAGGAGCAGCGAACCGCCACGCTGCAGGCCTGTTTCACCGCAAGCGTGGTGCTTGGCATGGGAATGTTCGCGGCGCGCGGGCTGTACACGGCGGAACTACTCACCACCGCCGCCTGGTGCATGCCCGGCTCCCTAGTCGGCATGCTGGTGGGCTACGCTGCCTTCAGGCGCATCCCGGCGCGGGGTTTGGAGTTCTTCGTGTCGGTGTTCCTGGTGGTCATTGCCGTGCGCCTGTTCATCAGCGGCTGAAGCCGGCGCTTCGTGCCCATCCCAACTTACTGTGAGGCGCCCCATGGATACAGCTTCGTCACGGCATTCCTCCGGCGCGACGCCGCCCTGGCTGCTGCCCGCAGTGGTCGTGGGAATGCTCGCGGGCGCGCTGCTGGGAGGCTTCTCCCCCGAAGCGGGCAGCGCAGTCTCCGTCCTTGGAGACCTGTTCCTGAATGCGCTGCTGATGATCGTCGCGCCGCTGGTCATGCTCTCGATGATCACCGGGGTCACAGGGATGGGCGACATCCGCAAGCTGGGGCCCCTCGGCCGGCACACGATCCTGTACTACCTGTTCACCACCGGCCTCGCCGTCCTGTGGGGGATCCTGCTGGTCAATGTGGTGCGCCCCGGCGCGGGGATTAGCCACGGCGAGAGCGTCCCCGGCGCGGAGTACTCCCTGACCGGCCCCCGGGTGACCTTCTCCGATGGCCTGCAGCGCATGAGTTACGACAACCGGTACGTGGTCACTCTGACCGACCAGGGGCTGACCGCGCCCATCGAAGAGGTGGGCTCCGGATGGATCCAGGTCGGTCCGTGGACGGATACCGAGGGGAATCCTGCAGAGCCGGAAGCGTCCGGCAAGGGCATCGAGATCGGGCTTCCCATCGCCGAGAAGATCAAGGGCAAGCCCAAAACGGTGCGCGAGACCATGGAGCAGGTCCTGCGCGGGTTGCTTCCTCGTAACCTGTTCGCGGCGATGGCCGACAACCAGGTTTTGCCACTGATCGTCTTCTCCCTGCTCCTGGGGGGCGTGCTGACGACCCTGGGCGATCTGGGCCGCCCTGCAATTGCGCTGTTCGATTCCCTGAACGCCGCGATCATGGGCATCGTGCATCTGGTCATGCGCGCCGCGCCGGTCGGAATCTTCGGCCTCGTTGCCGGACGCATCGCCCAGGCGGGCGGTTTCGAGGGCTTCGTCCCCGAACTGATGGCTCTCGCGCGGTACTTCGGCACGGTGGTTGCCGGCCTGGGGCTGCACGGCATCGTGGTATTGCCTGCTATCCTGTGGGCTGTGGGCAGGCGCAATCCCTTCCGCTATGGGGCGAACATGGCGACCGCGCTGCTCAATGCCTTCTGCACCGCATCAAGCTCGGCGACGATTCCTCTCACCCTGCAGGGCGTGGAGGAGCGAAATGAGGTGTCGCCGAGGGTTGCCGGGTTCGTGGTGCCCCTCGGGGCGACCATCAACATGGACGGCACGGCGCTGTACGAGGCCGTGGCGGCGATCTTCATCGCGCAGGCGTACGGAATCGAGCTTTCCGCGGCGGCCATGGTCATCGTCTTCCTCACTGCTACCCTAGCATCCATCGGCGCGGCGGGAATTCCCGAAGCCGGCCTCGTCACCATGCTTATCGTCCTTACCGCGGTGGGCCTTCCTCACGAGGGAGTGGCGCTGCTGCTCACCATCGACTGGCTGCTAGATCGCTTCCGCACCACGGTCAACGTCTGGGGAGACGCCGTGGGCAGCGCTGTCGTGGAAACGCTCGAGATGCGGTCCAACTCCCGCTTGGGAGGCCCTGCCGCCGCCGCCGGCGAATAGACGGGGGCCGCAGAGCTCGACCTGCCAGCCCGATCCCGGAGGCCAAACATGCATCGCACGACCAGCCCGGAACGCCCTGGACCCGCAAGGGCGCGTCTTCTGCTGAACGTGCTCTCCTGCAGTCTCGCGTTTGCCGTGTCCACTGCGCACTGCGAGACCGCCACATTCGGCGGAGTGGAGTACACTCGGCAGCCCTGGGGCATTGAGCGGCCAGCTCCGACGCCATCAGCCGAAGACCAGGAGCGCGGGTGGATCGCCTTCGTGCCCTCCATCACCGACGGGATCGGCCCGGACTATCGCCCGGTGAGGGCCGAGATCGGCGCGGCGATGCGTGTCTTTAGCGCGCCGGGAGAGTTCGAACCCGCCACCTTCGCGATATATGCTCTGCGCGACACAGGGCCACTGGACATCACCTCCGGCCCGTTGATCAGCACCCACGGGAAGACACTCAGGGAGTACCGGGTCGACGTCAGGGCGGTCACCGTCTGGCCTCAGCGCACATCGTGGCGCAGCTCGTCCTACTACATTATCCCCGAGCTTCTGGAGAGCGCCCATCGCCTGCCAATCCCCGCCGGCAAAGTGCAGCAGTTCTGGGTCAGCGTCTACGTACCGCCGGGCACCCAGCCCGACCTGTATCAGGGGTACGTGCGGGTCGCCGAGGGCCTGCGCACGGCGGTCATCCCGATCAGTCTGCGGGTCGTGCCCTTCGTGCTCAAGGAGCCCAAGGACCGCTTCTGGGGGCTTTGGCCCGACACTGCGCGCTGGCGAGGCCGGTCGGACAACCGCATCCTGGATGAGATGGTGGATTGGCGCACCAACGGCGTGACCCGGTGCATCCTGTACCCGCTGACCCACGGAACCTTCGCCTGGGAAGATGGGCGCGTCAAAGCCGATCTGGCCGAGTTCGAGCGCCATGTGGACCTGTATCTGGACGCCAACCTTTCGGAGCCCATCGTCATCAGCCTGCAGGGAGTCGCCGGTCTCGTTCGCAGATTGCGGGGGCTACAGGCGGACGACTACGGCTCGCAGTTCGCCGAGACGCTCCTGCAGATCGCGGGAGCCGTGGAAGACCTGCGGGTGCGCAAGGCCTGGCCCAGGTTCGTCTACCACACTGTTGACGAACCCGGCGGGCACCCCGCGGTGCGGCAGGAGGCCCTGGAGACCCTGCGCATTCTGCACGATGCGGGCTATCGCACCTTCACCACCGCCGACATCGACTTCACGAACGATGCGCTGGATCCGTACCTCGATGTGCGCTGCTATGGTGTCGGCTTCTGTGCCGGGAAGCCCGAACAGGCACAGGCCCGGAAGGATGAGTGCGAGGCTGCCGGTGATGACTACTGGTGGTACGGGATCGGCTGTTATACCGGGCAGGAGGGTTCTGTCGCGGTGAACCGGCATCTCGGCGGGTTCCTCTTCCATAACACCGGCGCGCAGGCGTGCTGGGCCTGGACATTCCAGCGCCCCAACGGCGACCCGTTCAACGATTTCGACGGAACAGGGGCCGAGCAGAAGGACGCCTGCATTACCTACCCAGGCCGCGACGGGGCATCCGCGGACATCCCGACACTTCAGTGGGAGGGAACTCGCGAAGGCGTGGATGACGTGCGGTATCTAGACC
>JAGPGE010000584.1 GCA_018056145.1 Armatimonadota bacterium | reverse complement strand
CCCCTGGATTCCCGCCCCACGATGCGCCATGAGCCCCCGAAGGGGGCGACAGGCCGTTACCCGCGCACCCGGACCGGCCGCCCCTTCGGGGCTTGTGGCCCGTCCCGGGGTCCGGTATCCCCCGGCTTCCGCCGGGGGCTATAGGCGGACGGCTCCTTCCGGAGCCTGACGGCACACGGCACGGCCTCAAGACCGCAGGCACAGGTCTTGAGCCGTTGCCTTACAGCCCGCGAAGCGGGCGGCAGCCTATAGCCAGGGGCGGAAGCCCCTGGATTCCCGCCCCACACCGCGCCTTGAGCCCCCGAAGGGGGCGACAGGCCGTCCCCCGCGCACCCGGGTCGGCCGCCCCTTCGGGGCTTGTGGCCCGTCCCGGGGTCCGGTATCCCCCGGCTTCCGCCGGGGGCTATAGGCGGACGGCTCCTTCCGGAGCCTGACGGCACACGGCACGGCCTCAACGCCGCGGGCACAGGTCCCGAGCCGTTGCCTTGCAGCCCGCGGAGCGGGCGGCAGCCTATAGCCAGGGGCGGAAGCCCGTGGATTCCCGCCCCACGATGCGCCTTGAGCCCCCGAAAGGGGTGCCAGGCCGTCCCCCGCGCACCGGGACCGTCCGCCCTTGCCGCTCCCGGCCCAAATGGGCTAATATTTCAGTGCACGCCCGCTGCGCCAGTTTCTGCCGCAGCGGGCATTCTTCGTCGGTGGGCTTGTCCATGCAAGATACCATCCAGCTCAAAACCGAATCCCCGGCCACACCGATTTTCCGCCGGGCCGTGACCCCGCGCGCCGTGATTGCCGGCATCATCGCGTTGATTGCCACTTCATTCATCGTTGCGTGGGCCGAACTTGTCACCGGGACGATCCAGATCGGCTTTCTCCAGCTTCCGCCGGTTTTGATCGCCATCCTGTTCATCTTCACCGTCCTGAACAAGCTCCTGGCACGTATTTCGCCCAAGCTGCCTTTCACCGGCCCCGAGCTTGTGGTCATCTACTGCATGATCCTGATGTCCTCCATGATCACCTCCCGCGGGCTTCTGGAGGATCTCATTCCCGTTCAGGTCGGCCTGAACTACTACGCCGACCCCGCCAGCAAGTGGGAGGAGCTGTTCTTCCCCCACGTCAAGCAGTGGATGGTGCCCTGGGATGTGGATCAGGGCCCGCTGCAGGAGGTGTCGGTCGGGTTCTTCGAGGGCCTGCGCCCCGGCGCGGCGATTCCCTGGAAGCCCTGGATCCTTCCCACGCTTGCCTGGCTCGGTCTCGTGGGCCTGGTCTACGCCGCATACTTCGCCCTCGCCGCCTTCCTGCAGCGCCTCTGGGCCGACAATGAGCTTCTTTCCTTCCCTCTCGTTCAGTTGCCCCTGGAGATGATCAGCCAGGAGGGCAGCCGCGATTTCCTGCGCAACAAGCTGATGTGGCTCGGTTTCGCGGTCCCCCTGGTGATCTTTGGGCTCAATGGCTTGAACCGCATCTACCCCGCGATCCCCTCCATCACGCTTCAGGTGGGCATCAACCAGTACCTCAAGGGCAAGCCCTGGAGCGATCTCGGCTACTTCACCATGTTCTTCTCCATGGCGGCGGTCGGGTTCTTCTACCTGCTGCCCAGCGAGATTCTCCTGAGCCTGTGGTCCTTCTTCCTGCTGGCGCGGGTGCAGGAGCTCATTGCGTCGTCGCTGGGCGCAACCATGTCCGGCATGCCCCATGCCGGCGTGAAGCTGTTCGTGGGTTACCAGACCGTCGGGGCCTACTTCGGCATCGTCGCCTACATGCTGTATACCTCGTGGCCGCGCATCAAGACCATGCTCCGGACCGCAACCGGGGCGGGTTCGGGCGATGACAGTCACGAGTTCATGCCCTACTCCACCGCCCTCGCCGTCCTCGCGGTGTCTTTCGCCGGGATCATCGCCTACTGCGGCGCCGCCGGCATGTCTGTCTGGGTGGCGGTGGTGGAGTTCGGCATCTACCTCTTCGTCCAGTCGATCATCATGGCCCGCAGCACCGCCGAGGCCGGCATGCCCATGACCGAGGGCTCTTTCACCCCCCTGGATGTCATCGGCATCTTCGCCAACAAGCGCACCCTCGGCCCGCGGAACCTCACCGCGCTCGCTTTCACCGACTGCATCTTCACCCGCGACCTGAGGGGGATGGTCCTCACCGGCTTCCTGGACGGCCAGAAACTGGGGGACGCCCTCCATGTGCGTCGCCGCACGCTTCTGCCCGTGTTTGTGTTCGCGATTCTGGCCGCCGTCGCCGTGGGCTTCATCTTCCACATCTGGCTCCCGTACCGCTACGGCGGGGTCACCATGTACTCGTACACCTACCGCTCTATCCCCACCCAGTTTTGGCGGGAGCATGCCCCGTTCATGACCGGCCAGGAGAGCTTCACCTGGTCCGCGGGCATCTGGACCGCCGTGGGCATTGCGGTGTCCATCGCCCTGAACATCCTGCGCCGGAACTTCGTCTGGTGGCCCTTGAACCCCCTGGGCTACGCCTTGAGCGCCGCCTGGACCACCACGGTCTTCTGGTTCCCGATGCTGCTGGCCTGGATGATCAAGTCGGTGATTACCCGCTACGGCGGCATAACCGGCTACCGCAGAGCCCGTCCCATCTTCCTGGGCCTGATCTTCGGCGAGTTCACCATGGCCGCGTTCTGGACCCTGATTTCCTGCATCTTCCGCACACAGGCGCCTTTCTTCCCTTGGCCATAGGGACATTGGCCACCGGTTCCGAGTCGGCGCCCGGTCCCGCTCCCTGCCCATGCGGGAAGTGCCTCAAGTTTGCTGTTGCCGACACATTGTCTGACCGCTGGTTGTGGGGCTCGGTCTCCCGGTAGGGCCTCTCGTCTCAAAGCCCCCGAAGGAAGAATCGCGTCTGTGGGCTACCCGCGGGTGCCCGCTCTGCCGGGTGACCAAAAGTGGTCAATTCGTCAGGCCACCCGACGGCCCTGGAGCGGAGTTGGCCGCGCCGAATCCCATCCCCGAAATGGCGCGGCCTGACGAAACGACCCCGGCAGCAGGCGCCGCCGGGGTCGTGTTGTGCTCGCCGAACCTCTTGCCCTCAGATCTTCCAGTACTCGTTGATCGGGTCCTGGTAGGCGCTGATCTTGCCGTCGAAGACATCCTGAACCTTCACCGTATTGCCGGCCGTGGCTGATTCATACAGGGCCAGGCACAGGGCCTTGGTCCACTTGGTGGTCTCCGCATCGATCTCCGGCTTGCGCCGCTTCTGCACGGCGTCCACGAAGTCCCAGCACTCCAGCGCCATGTCGTTCTCCACGCCGTGGGGGAAAAGCCTTTCCTTGGTCTCGCAGCAAAGCTGCGCCCGGTACTCCTGCTCGATCTCCTCGTAGCTCTTCTTCGAGCCGTCCAGCATGGTGAGGTCCGCGCCGTTCTGGAAGGTGTGCATCCAGCCGCCGCGATCTCGCGCGCTGCCTTCGGAACCGTACAGGATCTGCGCCGCGGAACCCTCACCCGCGGCCGAGAAGGACCAGGACCAGTTGCAGACCAGGCCGCTCTCGAAAGTGATGGTGGACATCCAGGTGTCTTCCGTGTCCATCTTCTGCTCGCCCAGTTCGGGAGACGGCACGGTGACGTCCTGGAAGGTGCCGATCCAGGCGGAGACAGTGTCGGCCCGGCCGAACAGGAAGTACATCATGTCCGCGAAATGCGCGCCGGCGTCGAAGATCATGCCGCCACCGGTGAGGAGCTTGAGCATCCGCCAGCCCATGGCGTAGGTCGCGGCTTCCTTGGACCAGTCGCGATACGAGAAGCCGATGACCGACAGGAAGCGCAGGTCGCCGATCATCTTCTGCTCATTGACCGCCCAGTCCATGCAGCGCGCCTTCAGGCCGCGGCGCACCTGTTCGGCAACCGCGACGATGCAGTTCTTCTTCTGCGCCGCTTCGATGATCCTGTCGCTGGCCTTGATGGTGATGCCGCAGGGCTTCTCCACCATGACGTCAATGCCCGCCTCAAGACACGGGATCGCGGCAGTGTGATGGAAAGCGTGGGGGGTGCAGATATCAGCGGCCTGTATGTCCCCGGCCTTCTCGCACATTTCC